>JAFSQZ010000170.1 GCA_017446355.1 Neisseriaceae bacterium | reverse complement strand
AGACGAAGCAGCACGTCATTTTCATGAGTTTCCTATTCCTGGAAAAATTCAAGTCGCGCCAACAAAACCTTTGGCAACACAGCATGATTTAGCTTTGGCTTATTCACCTGGCGTTGCCGTGCCTTGTATGGATATTCACGCTAATCCTGTTGATTCTTACCGCTATACTGCTCGCGGTAATTTGGTGGCTGTGGTGTCTAATGGCACGGCTGTTTTGGGTTTGGGCAATATTGGTCCAGAAGCCAGTAAACCTGTGATGGAAGGCAAAGGCGTATTGTTCAAAAAATTCGCCAATATTGATGTATTTGACCTTGAAATCAAAGAAACCGACCCTGATAAATTGGTGGACATCATCGCTTCTTTGGAGCCTACTTTTGGTGGCATTAACCTTGAAGACATTAAAGCCCCTGAATGTTTTTATATTGAGAAAAAATTGCGTGAACGCTGCAAAATTCCTGTGTTTCACGATGACCAACACGGTACAGCCATCATCACCGCCGCTGCGGTATTAAATGGTTTGCGTTTTGTTGGTAAAGATATTGGACAAGTGAAATTGGTGTGTTCAGGTGCTGGCGCAGCAGCGATTGCCTGCCTGAATTTATTGGTGGCGTTTGGTATGAAACGCGACAACATCACCGTGTGCGATTCAAAAGGCGTGATTTATCAAACACGTGAAGACCGTGAACAAATGGACGAAAGCAAAGTTCGTTATGCCATTGAAGATAATGGTCAACGCACTTTGGGCGATGCAGTGGTGGGCAAAGATATTTTCTTGGGCTTATCTAGCGCGGACGTATTAAAACCTGAAATGTTGAAACAAATGGCTGATAAACCGATTGTGTTTGCGCTGGCTAATCCCAATCCTGAAATTATGCCACCTTTGGCAAAAGAAACACGTCCTGATGTGATTATTGGTACGGGACGTTCTGACTTTCCCAATCAAGTAAATAATGTTTTGTGTTTTCCTTTTATCTTCCGTGGCGCATTAGATGTGGGCGCAACCACCATCAATGAAGAGATGAAACTGGCCGCTGCGCGTGCCATTGCGGATTTAGCGATGGCGGAAGCCAATGATATTGTGGCAGGTGCTTATGGTGGTGAAGAATTACAATTTGGTGCGGAATACTTAATTCCAAAACCTTTTGACCCACGCTTAATTGCAACCGTTGCTCCTGCTGTGGCGCAGGCAGCAATGGATTCAGGCGTAGCAACACGTCCCATTGAAAATATGGACGCTTATATTGAGAAACTCAATGAGCAAGTTTATAAAACCAGTATGATTATGCGTCCAATTTTTGAACAAGCAAAACGTGATGTGAAACGCATTGTGTTGGCAGAAGGGGAAGACGATCGTGTCTTGCACGCGGCGCAACAATTAGCGATGCAAAAAATCGCTTTCCCTGTGTTGATTGGTCGCACCAAAAACGTGCAAGAACGCTTGAAAACACAAGGCTTAACCATTGAAATTGGCAAAGATTTTGAATTGGTGGATATGGACAATAATCCGTATTACAAAGAATCTTGGAAACTGTATTACGACAAACAAAAACGCAACGGTATTACCGAAGTGATGGCGCGTCGTCGTATGCAAATCAATCCAACGCTGATTGGCGCAGCAATGGTGGAATTAGGTTATGCTGATGGTATGGTAGCAGGTGCGGTAGGGCGTTTCCATCACCACTTCCGTATTTATGAAGATATGGTGGGCTACAATAATCCAGAAAAAAATGCGTTTGCAATGAACGCAATGATTTCCAATAAAGGCAATTTCTTTATCGCAGACACCTATGTCAATGAAAACCCCACTGCGGAACAACTGGCAGCTGGTGTGTTGATGTGTGCCAAAGAAATTAAACGTTTCGGTATTCGTCCCAAAGTTGCCTTATTGAGTAATTCCAATTACGGTTCCATTGATAATGTCAGCAGTCGCAAAATGCAGCACGCTTTAGAATTGATTCGTGAGCGCGATCCGAATTTGGAAATTGACGGTGAAATGCAAGCCGATTTGGCATTGGACGAAACACTACGTAAACAAATTTTCCCTGACACCACTTTAACAGGCGCAGCCAATTTATTGGTGATGCCCAATGTGGAAACCGCAAATATTTGTTACAACTTAATTCGTCTTTATGGTACAAACGGTATAACAGTCGGTCCCATTTTAATGGGTATGAATAAACCAGTGCATTTGGTAACTCCGATTTCTACCACACGACGTATTATTAACGTGGCAGCACTGGCAGCGGTAGATGCACAAAAATCTGCAAAATAATGTTTATCCTTTTTCAGGCAGCCTGAAAACTTTAAACACTTTTATTTTGAATATTGTTTTAAGGCAAATGTGTCAGGATTGTTAAATGAATCAAAATCTAAACAATAAAATCGCTGTTTGGCTAACCGCAGTCATTTTATTCAGTGGCGTGGCTTATTTAGGTTATCGTTTTATTCAAGATGTCGGTATCCGTGCTGAACAAATCAATGACAATAAAGTTGCCAATCCGTCCGTGTATGTTTCTAATGAAAACTTATCGCAAGCATCTGATGTTGGCGTGGCTTGGACAGAAAACGATTTATCGGCGAAAGCCAGTGCAAACAGTAATGGTGAAGACGTATTGATTCAGGCAGGCGATTTTTCTTATGTCAAAAGTCGTCCTGTTATTCATTTAAAAATCCACAATCAGGCAGCGTTCACAACCAATCAAGTGTTTATTCAATTAAACTTATGGCTCAATGATGCACAAAAAGCAGTGGGCGAAGCAGTGATTATTCCAGTTGCCTTAAAAGAACCATTATTGTCAGGACAAGAACAAGTGGTTGAATTATTGGTGAATCACGAAAAATGGTTTGATGATGCCGTGCGTCAAGCTCAAAGACGGCGCGTAGTGGCACAAGTAGTCGGTGTCAGTGATGCCAATATGCAGGGTATGGATTATCCACAAACCAGTAAAGCCGTATTGCTGGCGCAAAAATCCAATCATTGGTTAAGTCCAGAAGAAGAATTGAAAAACAAAACAGCAAGCGCAACAGAAATGCCCAATCATCAAGCGAGCAGTACACAAATTGACGTAATAAGCGATGGTCATCAATACCGCAATGCTGATGACGCAGCAGCTTATTTAAATACACCTTTGCCTACAAACGAACCCAAAATTTTATCGGTGGACGTTGAAAACAATCGTGATGAAAATCAATAGTTAAAAATAAAGTTAAAGAAAGAGAATTATGTATTTGCAAAACCAGAATGTTTTGGTGGCAGGTTTAGGAAGCACTGGTCTTTCCGTATTGCATTATTGTGCCAAAGTCGGCGCAAAAGTTGATGCTTATGATGCAGCAATCAACGATGAATTAAAACAACGTATCCAACAACAATGGCAAAACGTACAACTTTTTTCAGGCAGCCTGAAAGAAGCTTTGCAAGATAAAGATATTCTCGTGTTAAGTCCTGGTATTTCCAAACGTCAGCCCGAAATTGAAGCGTTTGAGCAAGCGGGTGGTCAAGTGATTGGCGATGTTGCGATTTTGGCAGAATTATTGCGCGAACAATCCGATAAAATTATCGCGATTACAGGCAGCAATGGCAAAACCACAACCACCAGTTTAGTCGGACATTTGTGTCAACAATGCGGCTTGGATACCGTTATCGCAGGCAATATTGGCACCCCTGTTTTACAAGCGTGGTTGGAAAGAGATGGCAAACCTGCTGATGTTTGGGTATTAGAATTGTCCAGCTTTCAACTGGAAACCACGCCTTGTTTAAACGCAGACGCAGCAGCGTGTTTAAACATTTCCGAAGACCATTTAGACCGTTACGACAACTTATTGGATTATGCGCGAACCAAAGATATGATTTTCAACGGTTGCCAAACCCAAGTATTAAATGCAGATGATGTCTTGTGTGTCGCTATGAAACGTCCATCACAAGGTCAACACTATTTCTCTTTAAATCAAACAGTTGATTATGTTTACGATAAAGTTTCAGGCAGCCTGAAACAACAAACTGAAACCATTATGCAAGCAAAAGACATTTTGTTGCAGGGCAATCATAATATTGCCAACGTATTGGCGGCGTTGGCATTATGCGAAAGCATTGGTTTAGCGCGTGAAAAGCTCGTTAAAGGCGTGAAAAGTTTTCAAGGCTTGGCGCATCGCGTAGAAAAAATTGGCGAAAAAAATGGCGTTACTTTTATTGACGACAGCAAAGGCACCAATGTCGGCGCAACGCTTGCAGCCATTGCAGGGCTGCCTGAAAAAATTTGTTTAATTTTAGGCGGTATGGGCAAAGGTCAGGACTTCACACCCTTAAATAAAGTCATTCGTGAAAAAGCACGTGCCGTATATTTAATTGGTGTTGATGCCCCAAAAATTGCTGCGGATTTACAAGATTGTGGCGTTGCCTTAACATTTTGCGAAACCTTGCCAGAAGCCACCACAAAAGCTTTTCAGGCAGCACAATCAGGTGATATCGTATTATTAAGTCCAGCTTGTGCCAGTTTTGATATGTTTAAAGGCTATGCACACCGCTCTGAAGTGTTTATTGAAACATTTAAAACACTGTAATAATGTGATTAAGCTGCCTGAAAACGTGAAAAAGGAATAATAAAAGGAATAATGAATGAATCAAATGCCTAGAAAAAAAATAGATACCAGCTTATTGTTTGGCGTATTGTGTTTACTGGCTTTTGGTTTGGTGATGATTTATTCAACCACCATTATGAAACAAGGTAGTAACGTATTGAAACTGCAAATGACTTATATTGCTGCAAGCATTATTATTGTTCGTTTTCTATTTGAGATACCTTTATGGTGGTGGGCAAAACTTGCAAAACCATTATTTATTGTGGTTACAGTTTTACTGGTTATCGCAGGATTGAGCAGACCCATCAATGGCGCGAGTCGCTGGATTCATCTCCCATTTTTCAATATTCAGCCCAGTGAACTATTCAAACTTTGGGTTATTTTATACATAGCAGACTTTTTTCAACGCCGTTCCGAAGCATTGGCAGACATCAAACGCACAATGCTTGTTGGCATACTGCCCACGATTGGTGTTTGTGTTACCATGTTTCTCACCAAAGACCTTGGGTCGTCTATCGTAGTATTGGCGATATTAGCGGTGATGTTATACTTGGTGAAAATACCCATAAAGTTATTGTTCAAGATAGGTATGGGTGCACTACCAATCATCGTCTTATTTATGGTGGTAACAGGACGTTTTAACCGTTTCTTCGCCTCAATGGAGCCTTTTGATGATCCATATGGACGCGGCGCACAAACCATTGGTTCATTATTATCCATCAATTCAGGTGGTTTTTTGGGAAGTGGTCTTGGTAATGGCATTTTCAAAAATGGTTTTTTACCCGAATCCCACAACGATTTTATTTTTGCAGTGATTACCGATGAACTCGGCTGGATAGGCGCAATCATACTGGTCATAACTTATGTATGGCTGTGTTATCGTATTGTAAAAATTGCTGCCACTGCACGCAATCTCAAACTTTATTTCAATTCCTTTGTTGGGTTTGGCATCAGCATTTTAATTGCAATGCAATGCCTTGTTCATGTGGGTGCCAATTTTAGTGTTCTGCCCAACAAAGGCTTAACATTACCTTTTATTTCTTATGGGGGATCATCAACCTTTGTGATGATACTGTGTTTAATGTTTGTATTACGTATAGACTATGAAAATCGTCAAACCAAATTAGGTTATGATGTGAGTGGACCAAAATCTCACCATTTTGCAGCAAACAATAGCTAATTCAGTTTAATTGAAAAGAATCTATTATGGAAAGCAAAAACATTCTCATTATGGCAGGTGGCACAGGCGGTCATATTTTTCCAGCATTAGCCGTTGCACAAACATTGCAACAGCGTGGACACCACATTGTCTGGCTAGGCAGCAAAAACGGTATGGAAGAACGATTAATACCACAACACAACATCATTTTAGAAACCGTTGTGATGAAAGGTATTCGTGGTAATGGTATTAAACGAAAATTGGAAGCACCATTTATGGTGCTCAAAGCCGCTTATGATGTCTTAAAAATTATTAAAAAACACCATATTCAATTGGTTATTGGGTTTGGCGGTTTTGTTACTGTGCCAAGTGTGGCGGTCAGACTCTTTGGCATACCCATCGTGATTCACGAACAAAATGCCGTAGTGGGTTGGGCTAATAAATTCTTGTCAATATTTGCAAAACGCATACTTTTTGCTTTTCCACAAGCTTTCCCTAATGAACCACGTGAAAACTGGGTAAGCAATCCTGTTCGCCAAGACATCGCCACGCTGCCTGAACCACAATACCGTTTTGACAACAGACAAGGCAAATTAAACATCACCATAATCGGTGGCAGTTTGGGGGCGAGCCATCTCAATGAGCTTTTACCACAAGCATTATCCGTGCTGCCTGAACCACAACGCCCAAACATCACCCATCAAACAGGGCGTGGCAATTTAGAACAGGTGCAACAACTTTATGCCAAACGCAACATCAATAACGTCCATT
>JAFSQZ010000169.1 GCA_017446355.1 Neisseriaceae bacterium | reverse complement strand
ACATGGAACGCACCGCTTACTGCTTTCACCGATCAAAACGAGTTTTTCGGCGGTGTCGGCGTTGATGGCGTGTATCTGCCTTTGCATAAGGCAATGCAGTTTATCGGTATGCAAGCCCTGCCCACATTTATGTGCAACGATGTGATTAAAAATCCACAAATAGAACAATATGTTAGCGATTATCGTCAGCATATTCGCCAAGTGTTTCAGGCTGCCTGAAATAAGGTTTGTTTGATACGAAATATCAAACCTTTTTTGTTCTACAAGCCGTAAGGCGAAGTTGAAATAACCCTTTCAGGCTGCCTGAACCATTACGCATATAGCGAACTGTCCGTGTGGGAGATACTGTCATTGCGAGCGAAGCCGTAAGGCTGTGCGTGGCAATCTCCTGACTACGAAGAACAACGATGCGATGCAAAATAGTTTCAGGCAGCCTGAAAAGAAAACGCTTATCATCTCGATAAACCACTACAAAACGCTACTTTTCACCATTCGTCATTCCGAACAATCTTTTATAAAACAATTGGTTGAGATTCTTCACTTTACCTACGAAAAGTTCAGAATGACGCGTTTTGTAGTTTTTTTAATGCATCATATGATGGTCGTGGTGCATCATATGTGAAGCTGAATCTTCAAAACCAAAAAGTGCAGGGTCAAACATTCCGAAAACCATCGCAATATGTGCAATCACCAAATAAGCGATAACCAATAAAAAATGGATTTTCAATTTTTGCTCGAATGGCTTATTTTGATAAATAACATTTAATTCCAACAGCAAAATCAGAATGGCAGGAATGACATTCGCCACCATTGCCCCCATCGCAACATAATCCGCAAAACCACGCCAATGCAACTTTGGGAAAACCGCAAACAATACATAACAAGTGATGATGAAATAATAAACGCCAAGCAAAATAGACAGTATTTTATTGGCTTTACTCCAAGAATCTGATGCTTCTTTTTTGTATAAACAGAAAAACTCCGTTGCCACCAAAGCTTCTGCCAATCCAACAGGTATCAGCATAAATAAAATCATATTCCAAGGCTGGTTAGAACCTAAAATCTCCATATAATTGGTCATACCCATCATAGTCAATTACTCCATATTGAAAATAAAAATAGTTATCAATTATATTTAAATTTGGCTTATCAATCAAGCACTCAATCAAATTAAGAAATGTTTTATGATGGCAATAGTAAAAACGCAATAAAAATATTAAAATTTCGCTTATCATTTGCCCAATATAACAAACGCCGATACATTGATTTTCCCTATGGGAAATACTGGACGAATGCTTACGGCAAATTGATTTTTATTTTCAGGCTGCCTGAAAATCATTTAAGTAAAGCAAAAAAAGGATTGATAATGAAAAAACCATTAACCGTTTGTTTGATTACTTTATTTTTAGCTGCTTGTGCATCAACATCGCAACAAGCCAAAAACGATTTGCGTCAAGGTATGCAAGCAGAAGAAAATCAAGAATACGATAAAGCAATGAAGTATTTTATAAAATCTTGCGACAAGGGTAATGAAGCGGGGTGTTTCAGTGCTGGTTATCACTTTCGCGAAGGGAAAATCATCAAAAAAAATTTTGCGAAAGCGTTGGATTACTTTTCACCAGCCTGTGATAAAGGAATGCTTGCTGCGTGCAATGAAATGGGCTTAATTTATACACATGGCGGTGATGGTGTGGAAAAGAATTACAAAAAAGCCTTGCAACTTTATCAAAAAGCTTGCAATCAAAACGAATACGACGCTTGCAATAATATTGGTTCAATGTATCGTTTTGGTTATGGCGTTAGACAAGATGATGTACAAGCCACTGCTTTCTATGAAAAATCTTGTCAAGGGAAAAGTTATCAAGGCTGCTTTAATGTGGCATATGCCTACGAACACGGTTTGGGCGTGAAAAAGAATTTATCCACCGCCAAAGAATATTATGGCAAATCCTGCGATTTGGGTAAGCAAAAAGCTTGTGATTTGTATAAACAATTAAAACAAAAAGGGATTAAATAAGTTTTCAGGCTGCCTGAATAAAGGGAAAAATGATGAAAAATACATTAGTCGCTTGTTTTTTAGTTTTATCCTTAACCGCTTGTGCATCGTCTTCATCATCGCAACAAAAAAATTTAACCGCTGATGAATATGCCTATTTGGGTGTCCAAGCCGAGAAAAAAGCACAATACCATCAAGCATTAGATTTTTACGACCAATCTTGTCAAAAAGACAATGCCGACGCCTGTTTTCTTGCTGGTGCTTTGTATGAGAAAAAAATTCCCCAACAACGCAACGAAATGCTTTCTTACTTCACAAAAGCGTGCGATGCTAATCAAGCGGCGGCGTGTTATGGTTTAGGTAATATTTATAGATTAGGGAGAGGGGTTGAAAAAAATTATCAAAAATCCGTTCAATTTTATCAAAAAGCCTGTACGCTCAATGATTACGATGCTTGTACCAATTTAGGCACAATGTACCGTTTAGGTTTAGGTGTCAGACAAAACAGTGAACAATCAAATGTCTTATTCATCAAAGGATGTCAGGGAAAAAGTAATGTCGGCTGTTTTAATTTGGCACAATCCTATGAACTCAATATAGGCGTGAAAAAAAATCTATCCACCGCCAAAGAATATTATGGCAAATCCTGCGATTTGGGTTATCAAAAAGGTTGTGATTTGTATAAACAATTAAAACAAAAAGGGATTAAATAAGTTTTCAGGCTGCCTGAAATAAGGTTTGTTTGATACGAAGTATCAAAACTTTGTTCATAAAAGAAGTTTGCGAAACAATCAAACTGCAATTTCTACAAGCCGCAAGGCGAAATTAAAATAGTTTTTTCTGTAAAACTTAAATAAGGAAAAACACGATGAAAAAATTTTTACTGTTCTGTTTAAGTACATTGCTTTGCAGCACTGCTTTTGCTGGGGCGGATACATCAAACACATCGCCCCATCTCAAATATGAATACTTGTCCGAATGGACATTGGTAGAAAACAAAGACAATCGCATTCGTGTTGAATTTCTGACTGGTTCAGATACCTGTTATGACGCACGCTATGAAATAGAAGAAAACGAAAAAACCGTTGAATTAGCAGTCATTACAGGCGTAAAGCCCAATGCACCAAAATTTTGCACCAGAGAAGCACGCACAGCATCATTCACCATTTCTCTCAAACAACCATTAGGCAAACGCAAACTCGTCCCAATGGATAAATCAAAAATAAAACTCCATTAGCCATTGATTGATTATTTTATGTTCAGGCAGCCTGAAATAAGGTT
>JAFSQZ010000168.1 GCA_017446355.1 Neisseriaceae bacterium | reverse complement strand
TATAAGGAAAGTTTTATCAAACCTTTATTGATTGTTTGCCATTTTGAACAAAGCAAAGAATTTCTTTATAAAACAACAATATTAGATTCTTTATTTCGTTGCATTTTATTAAAAGAACATCTTTTACAAAGGTTTATTTATAAAAAAAGGGGCTTATTTGCACAAGCCCCTTTAAGATTATAACTGACTGATTTTTAATTGAATCAACTCTCGAGCAGGCGATTGTTCAGGTAATTTATCCAAAATGGCTTGATAGATTTGTTTGGCTTCTGTTGTTTTGCCTTGCGCGGCAAAAACATCACCTTTGGTTTCTTCTATCACACTTTGGAAGCTGGCTTCAATAGGTGTTGCCAAAATTTTTAATGCGTTATCATATTGTTTTTGTTGCAAATATACGTTCGCTAAATTTTGGACAGCCGCTGCCTGAAAAACAGGTGTTTTATTATTGTTCAACACCCATTGATAAGCGGCAATGGCTTGGTCGGTTTTGCCTTGTTCAAACAATAATGCTGCAGTTTCCAAACTGGCTTGCGCTGCTGCTGCGCTGCCTGAAAAGTCTTTTTGTAACTGGGCGAGTTTATTGACATCGCCTTTGACTTGTGTCGCCATCGCAGCGGCTTGCGCATATTTATCCAACTGATAATTTCGGTAAATGCCTTTGCCCCAGTAAATCAGTGCAATGCTTACCAATGCAACCACTAGCCATTTTCCACCGTTGTTCCATAAGTATTTGGCGTTTTCTAATTCTTGTTGTTCATCGTGATGAGCTGACATTTATTTGCTCCAAGTATTGAGTTGAGAAATGAGTTCGCTGGCAGCAATGGTAATTTGTCCATTTTCGCCACGCAAGTCTTTTAAAGTAATTTGATTATTTTCCATTTCGCTTTCGGCAATAATCAATGCAAATCGCGCCCCACTATCATCGGCACGTTTGAATTGATTTTTGAGTTTTGCGCTGCCTGAAAATTGAGCAACATTAAATCCTGCTTGACGCAATTGTGTGGCATATCGCATAGCAACCAGTGCGCCACCTTCTCCTTGTTGCATCACAAATACATCAGGAGCGTTGTTGGCTTTCAGGCAGCCATAGTCGCGCACCAATAATAATAGGCGTTCTATGCCCATTGCAAAACCAATAGATGGCGCAGGTTTGCCACCTAATTCTTCAATTAAGCCGTCATAGCGTCCACCACCACATACGGTTGCTTGCGCCCCCAATTTGTCGGTTGTCCATTCAAACACAGTGTGATTGTAGTAGTCTAAACCGCGTACCAAACGTGGGTTTTCTACAAAATCAATACCTAAACCTGTTAGAAAGTTTTTGACAGTTTGATAGTGTTGTAAAGATTCTTCGCCTAGATAATCTATTAAACGTGGTGCTTGGTTAACAATGTCTTGTAATGCTGGATTTTTGGTGTCTAATACACGTAAAGGATTGGTGTGTAAACGGCGTTGACAGTCTTCGTCTAATTGCTCATAAAAGCCACTTAAATAGTCAACTAATGCAGAACGATGTGCAGCTCGTTCTTCTTTGTTTCCTAAACTATTGATTTCTAATGTTAAATAATCAGTAATCCCCAGTTCTTTCCATAAATCGGCACACATCGCAATGATTTCAGCATCAACATCAGCTTCGGCAAAACCCAGTGCTTCAATACCGACTTGATGAAATTGGCGATAACGTCCTTTTTGTGGGCGTTCTCGGCGAAACATCGGTCCCATATACCATAATTTTTGTGGTGCAGCGTGTAATAAACTGTGTTCTACTACGGCGCGTAAGCAGCTTGCTGTGCCTTCTGGACGTAGCGATAAGCTTAATGTGTCATTGGAATCGGAAAAGGTGTACATTTCTTTGCCAACAACATCGGTTTCTTCACCAATAGAGCGCACAAATAAACCTGTTTGCTCTACAATGGGAGTGCGAATTTGCTGATAAGCAAAGCGTTTTGTCCAATTTTGAATAAGGTTTTCAAAGGCTTGCCAATAGGCAGCAGTGATTTTGAAATCTTTTTGTTCCACTGGCAAAAGGTCGTTCATACCTTTAACAGATTGAATTTTTTGTCCCATATTTTACTCTTGATGATTTTCCTAATTAAGTATAAGTTGCTTTCAGGCTGCCTGAATATTATGGCGACATAATGGGGAATACCACACGCCGTTTTTTACCATTTTCACCATAATTTTCAATAACATATTGTTCAACAATGGCAATAAATTCTTGGGCAATATTGTCGCCTTTTAAGGTGATTTTTCGTTCCCCGTCTATGTAAACAGGGGCAACAGGTGTTTCGCCCGTACCTGGTAAACTGATGCCTATATCGGCTAATTTGCTTTCACCAGGTCCATTGACCACGCAACCCATTACCGCAACATTTAAGTTTTCTACACCTGAATATTGATGTCGCCACACTTTCATTTTTTCGCGTAAAAAATTTTGAACATCACGTGCGAGTTCTTGAAACACAGTGCTGGTGGTGCGTCCACAGCCTGGACAAGCAGTTACCAGTGGCGTGAATGAACGCAATCCCATCGTTTGCAAAATTTCTTGCGCCACAATCACTTCTTGTGTGCGCAAACTATTGGGTTCTGGGGTGAGTGAAACACGAATGGTGTCGCCAATGCCTTGTTGTAACAAAATGGCTAATGCTGCGGTGGAAGCAACAATACCTTTGCTGCCCATACCTGCTTCGGTTAAACCTAAATGCAAAGGATACGCGCAGCGTGAACCCAATTCACGATAAACTTCAATTAAGTCTTGAACGGCACTGACTTTGCACGACAAAATAATTTTGTTTTCAGGCAGTCCTAAATCCACTGCTTTTTGTGCCGATTGCAACGCCGACACAATCAATGCTTCTTTCATAACGGCTTCTGGTGGTTTGGGTGTTGGCAATGAACGGTTTTCGTCCATCATTTTTTTTGCCAAATTTTGATCCAATGAACCCCAGTTTACACCAATACGCACTGCTTTATTGAGTTCAGCAGCAGTACGAATCATATAGGCAAATTTTTCATCACCTTTCGCGCCCTTGCCAACATTACCAGGATTGATGCGGTATTTCGCCAATGCTTTTGCACAATCAGGGTAAGCCGCTAATAGACGTTCACCATTAAAATGAAAATCACCAATTAAAGGTGTGTTGCAGCCCATATCATTTAGACGACTACGAATTTCCGCTACTTTACTGGCAGCTTCTGGTGTATTGACGGTGATGCGCACCAACTCTGAACCAGCATCAGACAACAGTTTGACTTGATTGGCGGTGGCTATTGCATCGGCAGTATCTGTATTGGTCATAGATTGCACCACAATGGGCGCATCAGAACCAATATTGATGTGTTCAATCGTTACTTGATGCGTGTTTCTACGGACAAAAAGGGACATATTTAAAATGCTTTCAGAAGACTAGATAGCTTAACATCTACTTTTTTATTAAGTATTTTGATGAAGACAATGACAATAGCTCGCATCATCAATCAGGCGTTACATTGGTGAACAATCGTTCATTGTTCAGATGATTATTCTCACCGTTTTCTATTTTAACAAAATTATGCTTATCCATCACGTCAGACCATCATTGCCATTTTTTACAAATTAAAGCAGATTTTGCAAGCTTTTCAGTAGACTTATGCCAAAATCACAAACCCAATTCTGCCCAAATCGCATCTATTTTGGCACAAACGGTGGCATCGTGTTGAATCACTCTTCCCCATTCTCGTTGTGTTTCGCCTTACCATTTATTGGTTGCGTCCAAGCCCATTTTTCCGCCTAATCCACTGACAGGACTGGCAAAATCCAAATAATCAATTGGTGTATTTTCTATTAAAACCGTATCGCGCACAGGATCCATACGCGTGGTAATTGCCCAAATCACTTCTTTCCAATCGCGCACATTCACGTCTTCGTCCACCACCACAATAAATTTCGTGTACATAAATTGACGCAAAAACGACCAGCACCCCATCATCACGCGTTTTGCGTGTCCTGCATATTGTTTTTTAATGCTCACCACTGCCATACGGTAAGAACAACCTTCTGGTGGCAAATAAAAATCACAAATTTCAGGAAATTGTTTTTGCAACAAGGGGACAAATACTTCATTTAAAGCTTCACCCAAAATAGCAGGTTCATCAGGGGGTTTTCCTGTATACGTACTGTGGTAAATTGGGTTTTTACGCATTGTAATGCGTTCAACGGTAAACACAGGGAAATAATCTTGCTCATTGTAATAACCCGTATGATCGCCATAAGGTCCTTCCAAAGCGACATCATCAGGATAAATCACGCCTTCTAACACAATTTCCGCACGCGCTGGCACGTGTAAATCATTGCCAATACATTTCACCAATTCTGTACGCGCCCCACGCAATAAGCCTGCAAACTGATATTCACTTAATGTATCAGGAATCGGCGTAACCGCGCCCAAAATGGTGGCAGGATCACACCCTAAAACAACCGACACAGGATACGGTTGTTCAGGATTGAGCTGCCTGAACGCTTGATAATCCAACGCACCGCCACGATGCGCCAGCCAACGCATAATCAAACGGTTTTTTCCTAATAATTGCTGACGATAAATGCCCAAATTTTGACGTTTTTTGTGTGGACCTTTGGTAACCGTCAAGCCCCAAGTTAATAAAGGTGCAACATCTTCTGCCCAGCAATGCTGAATGGGCAAACGATACAAATCCACTTCATCTTTTTCCCACACAATTTCTTGGCAAGGCGCGTTTTTCACGATATTTGGATTCATTGACCAAACATCTTTTAAAAGGGGCAACTTACTCACAGCATCTTTAAAACCTTTTGGTGGTTCAGGTTCTTTTAAATACGCCAGCGTTTCACCAATTTCGCGCAACTGCGACACATCGTTTGCGCCCATTCCCATTGCCACGCGTTCAGTCGTACCAAACAAATTTGCCAGCACAGGAAATTCATACGGTGTACCATCTGCTTTGATCGGTTTCTCAAACAACAAAGCCGCACCACCTGCACGCAATACTCTATCGGCAATTTCTGTGATTTCTAAATGTGGCGACACAGGATATTTAATGCGTTTAAGTTTTCCCTGCTCTTCCAATAAAGCAATAAATTCTCGTAAATCTTTGTATTTCATTATTTTTACTCTTTCAGGCTGCCTGAAACAACATTTAAAAAAGGAAGTAAATCAGGCAAAAAACATTCTACCAAATACAAACGCTCACCTTGATAATCAAACCACGAACGGCGTGCCAACTTACCTTGTTGCACACAAAAAAACAAACCACTGCGTTGCACATCAAGGTTGTCTGAAAACAAAATACTGCCCAATGAATGCGTGCCACAATTTAAAATCTCACACCATTTACTATCAGGCAAACACACACTTTGCGCCGCCACAACAGCAATATTATTCAGCAACAAATGCACATTACGCACAAATAAGGTTTCAGGCAGCGATAAATCTTTAAAAAAAGGGAAAGTTTGACTTAAACCTAAATAATCCAATTGAACAGAAAAACGCTTATCCAACTGTTTTAAAGCACGTGTTAAAGACTGTGTTTGTGCCAAATCAGCCAATTCAGGCGGCGTTGTACTGGAAGGAGAAGTTTGCCAGATTAAGGAATTCATAGTGTTGAAGTAAACTCATTAAATAAGTATTGAGAAACGACTCTATTTTACTATTATTGAAATGTTTACAAAACTGTTTTGATAAACACTAAATCTGCTTTTAACTCACAGAAACTTTATTTTTATACGAAAAGTTTTGCATCGTTTTCAGGCAGCCTGAAAAAAGTAAAGTGGTTGTTCAAGCCAACTTTTCCGCTATTTGCTAGACAGGACAAACGATTTTTATGCTTTTTTTCACCCAAAGCCAGCCTGAAATCTGCTCTGGACTGAATTTCTTTTTCAGTAAATAT
The DNA here is from genome assembly GCA_017446355.1 of Neisseriaceae bacterium. Taxonomy (GTDB): domain Bacteria; phylum Pseudomonadota; class Gammaproteobacteria; order Burkholderiales; family Neisseriaceae; genus RGIG3394. The sequence goes on along the minus strand of JAFSQZ010000168.1, from coordinate 1,951 downwards.
TTCACTGTTCGCAACAATTTGCCTTTGAGTTTATATGCTTTTTTTGTGCAGACTTTTTCTATTTTGTCTTTATAATCAGCAGTGTATTGGCTATACCCAGCCGCTTTGTAACGAGCAATTTCGCGACTAATGGTTAATTCAAATAATGGTCATTTTTCTTAATGTGTATTTGTTGTCAAGATAGTATTGTATGTGGTATTTTTCTCATTCGGTGAGATGGTGGTAAGCCATAATGTTCCTTTCTGACTAAAAAAACATTAAGCCTACTACGTATCTCACCTTTCTTTCAACCCAAGTGTTGCACTTGAATGTTTAATGCACCCTGCCTGAAAACCGTTTATCTTAAATATTATTGAAACAGAAAAAGGAAAATTATGTTCACTTTATCTTTATCGCAAATAGTTACTCAATTAGGTGGTGAATTTCGTGGTGAAGACATTAGCGTGTCAGCAGTTGCCCCAGCAGCGCAAGCACAAGCTAATGAAATCACGTTTTTGGCCAATCCAAAATACAAACAAGAAGTGTTGGCAAGTCAGGCTGGTGCTGTGATTGTGTCTGATAAAGTGGTGGAAGATTTTGCGCAACGCAATGTGATTGTATGTAAAGACCCTTATTTGTATTTTGCCAAAGTGGCACGTTTATTTAATCCTGTAGTGGCGGCAACGCCCAGTGTACACGCAACTGCGGTGATTGAACCGAGTGCATACGTGCCAGAAAGTTGTGAAATTGGCGCACACGTATATATTGGCGCAAATACGGTTTTAGGTGAGCGTTGTCGCATTTTAGCGGGCAGTGTGGTGGAACATAATTGTCGCTTGGGCGATGACACCGTATTGCACCCCAATGTAACCATTTATTACGGTTGTACATTGGGTGAACGCGTGGAAATTCATTCAGGTTCAGTGATTGGTGCGGACGGTTTTGGTTTGGCGTTTACAGGCGATTCGTGGTTTAAAATTCCGCAAACAGGCGCGGTTACTTTGGGTGATGATGTGGAAATTGGTTCTAATAGCAATATTGACCGTGGCGCAATGACAGATACCATTATTGGACGCGGTTGCAAAATTGATAACCAAATCCAAATTGGACACAATTGTCAAATTGGTGAACATTGCGTGATTGCTGCGAAAACAGGTATTTCAGGCAGCCTGAAAATGGGTAATTATTGTATTGTGGGTGGTGGCGTTGGCTTTGTTGGTCATATTGAAATCGCCGACAGAACCACAATTGGCGCAGGTACAGGCATTACACACAGCATCAAAGAATCAGGACAACATTATGCCAGTACCTATCCGATGCAAACGCATAAAGAATGGGCAAAAAATGCGGTGTATGTCCGAAAATTAAGTGAAATGAATAAACGCATTAAAGCTTTGGAAACACAACGTTCAGCGAACGAATCTGATGCTGCCTGAAAGGAATCATAATGAAAATTTTGTTTATTGCCGACCCTTTGACACAGTTCAAAATCTATAAAGACACCACGTTCGCTATGATGCGCGAAGCATTTGGGCGTGGACATCATTTGTATCACACATTAAGCCAACAATTATCGGTAAAAGCGGGCAAAGTGATGGCAAGCGTCAACAAAATCAGCTTGGATTTGCCCAATGATTTAAAACACCCAGAACACATTTGGTTTAACACGCAAGAAACCTTTCAGGCAGCCTTAACCGAATTTGATGCAGTAGTGATGCGTACCGACCCACCGTTTGATTTGCAATATTTATACGCCACACAATTACTTTCCTTTGCCGAAAAACAAGGCGCGAAAGTGTACAACAGTGGTCAATCTATGCGCGATTTTAATGATAAATTAGCGATTTTAAACTTTTCTGAATGGACAACGCCAACTTTGGTCAGCACGCAAGCCCAAGAAATCAAACAGTTTTTGGCAGAACATCAAGACATTATCGTGAAACCATTAGATGGAATGGGCGGAATGGGCATT
>JAFSQZ010000167.1 GCA_017446355.1 Neisseriaceae bacterium | reverse complement strand
CATAATTATACCTTAAATGAAACATTTTATCAATCCAATCTTGTTGAAAATATTAAGAAAAATGGTTTTTACCAATAAAAACCAAACCCAGTTTCAGGCTGCCTGAAATAACGTTTGGCGAAAGCCTAAACCTGAAACATCTTGGTTATTATAAAGAAAAGTTTCTTTAAATCAAGAGATTGCTACAAAGAAAACACTTAAATAAGGAGATTGCTACAGTCTTACTTCGTAAGACTTTGCAATGACGTGTTTGTTTAAGATTTCAGGCAGCCTGAAACGAAAGAAGTATAACAAAAAATGATTTTTTTCTAAAAATAATAAGAGTGAATTTTGGGAAGTGTTGTAAAAAAGTGTGAATGATGTTGAGTATGCAGTTAATACAAATAATTTGGGGTAAATCTACGATAGTGCCAATCACAAAAAATCGGACTATTCATTTTACTGAATAATCCGATTTTATTTTCAGGCTGCCTGAATAGGCAATACCTTATTTTAGCATTAGCCTTTACGTGAAGCAGTTACTTCTGCTGCAACATTTGCTGGAGCTTCTGCATATTTGGTGAATTCCATTGAGTAGTTTGCACGACCTTGTGTAGCAGAACGTAAGTCGGTTGAGTAACCAAACATTTCTGCTAATGGTACTTCAGCACGTACTTTTTTACCACCAATGCCATCATCGTCCATACCTAATACGATACCACGACGACGGTTTAAATCACCCATTACATCACCCATATATTCTTCTGGTGTTTCCACCTCAACAGCCATAATAGGCTCTAACAATACTGGAGATGCTTTGCGCATACCTTCTTTGAATGCTTGTGAAGCAGCCAATTCAAATGCTAATTGTGAAGAGTCTACATCATGTGATGAACCGAATACCAAACGTACGCGAACGTCTACTACTGGGAAACCCGCCACAACACCGTTTGGTAAAGTATCACGAATACCTTTATCACAAGAAGGAATAAATTCACGTGGAATCACACCACCTTTAATTTCATCAATGAATTCATAACCTTCGCCACCAGGTTCCATTGGTTCCATTTTAATCACAACGTGACCGTATTGACCTTTACCACCTGATTGTTTAACGTGTTTGTATTCAGATTCAACTTCTTTGCGAATGGTTTCACGATAAGCCACTTGTGGCGCACCAATGTTGGCATCTACACCAAATTCGCGTTTCATACGATCCACAATAATTTCCAAGTGCAATTCGCCCATACCAGAAATAATGGTTTGACCTGATTCTTCATCAGTGCGCACGCGGAAAGATGGGTCTTCTTTTGCCAAGCGGTTTAAAGCAATGCCCATTTTTTCTTGGTCTGCTTTGGTTTTAGGCTCAACAGCAACGTGAATCACTGGTTCAGGAAATTCCATACGTTCCAATACAATTGGCGCATCTTCTGCACACAATGTTTCACCAGTGGCAACGTCTTTCAAGCCAATTGCAGCGGCAATTTCACCTGCACGTACTTCTTCAATTTCAGTACGGTCGTTTGCGAACATTTGCACCAAACGACCAATGCGTTCTTTTGTGCCTTTAACTGAATTGGTAACGGTATCACCTGATTTTACAACACCTGAATAAACACGGATAAAGGTTAATTGACCAACATATTTGTCATTCAACATTTTGAATGCTAATGCAGAGAATTTTTCTTCATCACTTGATTGACGTGTTGCTTCTTCACCATTTGGCAATACACCTGCAACAGGTGGAATATCAGTTGGTGCTGGCAATAACTCTACAACTGCGTCCAACATACGTTGCACACCTTTGTTTTTGAATGCAGAACCGCACAACATTGGTTGAATTTCACAAGCTAAAGTGCGCTGACGTAAACCTTGAATGATTTCTTCTTCAGTTAATTCTTCGCCGCCCAAGTATTTATCCATCAATTCTTCAGAGGCTTCGGCTGCGGCTTCAATCATATTTTGACGCCATTCTTCAGCAGTATCTTGTAAGTCAGCAGGAATATCGCCGTATTCAAAAGTAACGCCTTTGTCGGCATCATTCCAAATAATGGCTTTCATTTTTAATAAATCAACCACGCCTTCAAATGAATCTTCTGCACCCACTGGAATCACGATAGGTACTGGATTGCCGCGTAAACGTGTTTTCATTTGGTCAACAACGCGGAAGAAGTTAGCACCTTGTCGGTCCATTTTGTTTACAAATGCGATGCGAGGTACTTTGTATTTGTTGGCTTGTCGCCATACGGTTTCTGATTGTGGTTGCACGCCACCTACTGCACAATACACCATTACTGCGCCATCTAATACACGCATTGAACGTTCTACTTCTACGGTGAAGTCTACGTGTCCTGGTGTGTCAATGATGTTAAAGCAGTGTTCTTTAAATTGACCTGCCATACCTTTCCAGTATGAAGTTACGGCAGCAGAAGTAATGGTGATACCACGTTCTTGTTCTTGTTCCATATAGTCGGTTGTTGCCGCGCCGTCATGTACTTCACCCAATTTGTGAGTCAAGCCTGTGTAGAACAAAATACGTTCTGTGGTGGTGGTTTTACCTGCGTCAATGTGCGCAGAAATACCGATGTTGCGGTATAAGCTAATAGGGGTTTTACGAGCCATTTTTCTGACCTTTCACGATTAGAAACGGAAGTGTGAGAAGGCTTTGTTGGCTTCTGCCATACGGTGTACTTCTTCACGTTTTTTCAACGCGCCACCACGACCTTCGGCTGCATCAATCAATTCACCTGCTAAACGTAAATCCATTGATTTTTCACCGCGTTTACGAGCAGCATCGCGCACCCAGCGCATTGCCAAAGCCAAGCGACGTGAAGGACGAACCTCAACAGGAACTTGGTAGTTAGCACCACCGACACGGCGGCTTTTCACTTCTACGATTGGTTTGGCGTTATTGATGGCTTCGCTAAATACTTCAATAGCAGCTTTACCTGTTTTTTTCTCAATTTGCTCTAATGCGCCATAAACAATGCGTTCTGCAACGGCTTTTTTACCGTCAATCATTAACACATTCATAAATTTAGATAATTCAACGCTGCCAAATTTTGGATCAGGCAATATGTCGCGTTTAGGGACTTCTCTACGTCTTGGCATTTTAATTCCTTTACGTTATTCAGTTGGGGCAATCCCATGATTAGTCATCTTGGCTAATCACTTACTCGTCTGCTTTTCAGGCAGCCGACCATGCCATTTTAAGTTTAAGATTATTTAGGACGTTTAGCACCGTATTTAGAACGGGCTTGTTTACGATCTTTTACGCCAGCAGTATCCAAAGAACCGCGGACAGTGTGATAACGCACACCTGGTAAGTCTTTTACACGACCACCGCGAATCAAGACAACGCTGTGTTCTTGTAAGTTATGACCTTCACCGCCGATGTATGAAATCACTTCAAAACCGTTGGTTAAACGTACTTTACAAACTTTACGTAATGCAGAGTTTGGTTTTTTAGGAGTTGTTGTATAAACACGAGTGCATACACCACGTTTTTGTGGGCATGCTTCAAGTGCAGGGACTTTGTTCACATAAATAGGTTTTTGACGACCTTTGCGAACCAATTGATTTATAGTAGGCATATTTTATTTTTCCTGTTGAGTATAAAATACTTGCTCGCACCATTGCTAGCAAGCCGACCATTATAGCTTTTTTCTGGAATTTAGGTCAATAAGAGAATGATATTTTTATGAAATTTGCTTTTTCAGGCTGCCTGAACATTTTACAATGCTTCCCATATTTTTGTGATGAGTAGGAGTTTTTATGCACCAAATTAAATGCCCAAATTGTCAAACAGCTTTTACCATTGATGAAACCAGTTATGCAGATATTCAAAATCAGGTGCGTACTGAAACGTTTGCGCGAGAACTTGCGGAACGTTTGGCGCAAGCAGAGCAACAATTTGAACATCGTTTGCAATTGGTTCAAAGTCAAGATAAACAGTGTTTTCAGGCTGCCTTAAATGAAAAACAACAAGAAATTCAGCAATTAAATGCGCAAATTACGCATCAACAAAATACACAACAACTTGCTGTTCAGGCAGCAGAAAGTAGGTTGCAACAACAACTTAACCAGAAAGAATACGAGTTAATTGAATTGCGTACGCGCAATGAAAATGCTTTGGCGTTGCAACAGGTGCAAGCGGAAAAAATGTGGACGCAAAAATTAGCCGAAAAAGAACAAGAATTGATGGTTTTAAACAATCAAAATCAGACTGAAATTCAAAAGTTGCGCAATCAAATTGAGTTGCAGCAGCAAAGTAATGCTTTGGAAATGCGGACGTTACAAGAATCTTTTTCTCAAGAATTACAAAAGAAAGACGAAGATATTGCTTATTATAAGGATCTTAAAACCAAGTTATCCACCAAAATGCTTGGCGAGACTTTGGAACAACATTGTGAAGTTGCGTTTAACCGTATTCGCGCGACTGCTTTTCCAAATGCACAATTTGAAAAGGATAATGATGCCAGCAGTGGCAGTAAAGGGGATTACATTTATCGTGAAAGTCAAGAGGGTAGCGAGATTGTGTCCATTATGTTTGAAATGAAAAACGAGGCAGACACCACGCAAACCAAAAAGAAAAATGAGGATTTTTTAGATAAATTGGATAAAGACCGTCATACCAAAAATTGTGAATACGCTGTTTTGGTTTCGCTTTTGGAAAAGGATAATGAGCTTTATAACGATGGTATTGTTGATGTGTCGTATCGTTATCCTAAAATGTATGTGATTCGTCCACAATTTTTTATTCCGATGATTACGCTTTTGCGCAACGCTGCCTTAAATGCTTTGCAATACAAGCAACAAGTTGCACAAATGCAGGCGCAACATATTGATGTTACAAACTTTGAACAGGAATTAGATAATTTTAAACACGCTTTCGGACGCAATTACCGTTTAGCGAGTGAAAAATTCCAAGACGCGATAGACAGTATTGATAAAACCATCAAGCAATTAGAAAAAACCAAAGAAGCGTTGTTGTCATCACAAAATAATTTGCGTTTAGCCAATGATAAAGCCGAAGATTTAACAGTGAAAAAATTGACGCGTAAAAATCCAACAATGAAAGCGAAATTTGATGCGTTAAAAGAAGTGCGTGAAAATAGTGAAGATAATGAGCAATAAACGTTTGGTTTGGATTTTGCAAAATTCATTAGTGTCTTGCGCGTGCGTTAATAATAGGCGTGGCACTTTGTCATTTGGGAAACAGAAACTTTTTAAATGTTTCAGGCTGCCTGAATGATGTGTTGAATACTTGTTTCTTATTTGGGCATCACTTTAAAACGTGATAAACTTTTGTGTTTTTCTTATTTTCAGGCAGCCTGAAATGCTGCGTTCTTTGTGAAAGTTTCCTAAATGAATACACCACGTAAACTGACTATTGCCAGCCGTGAAAGTGCTTTGGCAATGTGGCAAGCTAAACATATTCAAGCAACATTACAACAACTTTATCCACAATGTGAAATTACGATTTTGGGTATGACCACCAAAGGCGACCAAATTTTGGATAAAACGTTGTCTAAAATTGGCGGTAAAGGTTTGTTTATCAAAGAATTAGAAACTGCTTTGCAAGAAAATCGTGCAGATTTGGCGGTGCATTCTATTAAAGATGTGCCGATGGATTTGCCTGATGGCTTTGCTTTGGTGGCGATTGGTGAACGCGCTAATCCGTTTGATGCGTTTGTGTCTAATCAATATGAACGCTTGGAAGATTTGCCAAAAGGCGCGGTGGTGGGTACGTCTAGTTTGCGCCGTGAAGCGCAATTGCGTGCGCGTTTTCCTCATTTAAACATTAAACCTTTGCGCGGTAATGTGCAAACGCGTTTAAGTAAATTGGATAATGGCGATTATGATGCCATTATTTTGGCAAGTGCTGGTTTGGAACGATTGGCATTAAATCACCGTATTCGCACGATTTTATCGCCTGCGGACAGTTTGCCTGCTGCTGGACAAGGTGCGTTGGGTATTGAGATTGCCACGCATCGTCAAGATTTGGTGGAAGTGTTGTTGCCTTTAAATCACCCGAAAACTGCTGCTTGCGTTACCGCTGAACGCGCTTTGGCACGTGCTTTGGGTGGAAGTTGCCAAGTGCCTTTGGCGGCTTATTGTACCGCTGATGATAAGGGTTTACTCACGCTCAATGGTTTGGTGGCGCACCCTGATGGTTCGGTTGTGTTAACCGCACAAGCGCAAGCACCTGCGCCTTATGCTGATGCTTTGGGACGTGCTGTGGCGAAAAAACTGGCAGATGATGGTGCAGTTGAAGTGATTGAAGCGGTGTTAAATAATGCTTAACGGGTTCACTCAATACAAGGATATTTAGATGAAATTATATTTTCTTGGCGGTGGCAATATGGCTTCTTCCATTATTGCTGCCTTAAAAAATCAATACAGCGATTTGTCTATTCACGTGGTAGAGCGTTATCCTGAACAACGTGAAACATTGGTGCAACGTTTTGGGGTGAGTGTGTCTGAAACTTTGCCGACTTTGCAAAAAGATGATGTATTGTTGCTTGCCATAAAACCGCAAGATATGGCAGCTGCTTGCGCCAATATTCAAACCAATGGTGCGTTGGTGTTGTCCATTGCAGCAGGTTTGTCGGTTGACACATTAAGTCAATATTTGGGTGGTACGCATCGTATTGTTCGCATTATGCCTAACACGCCAGCACGTGTGGGTTTAGGTGTTGCAGGTTTATTTGCTGATGTTGAGGCAAACGATGATGACCAAGCGTTTGCTGATAAATTGATGAGCAGTTGTGGACAAACCATTTGGTTAAAAGATGAAGCACAAATGCACGCGATTACTGCGGTTTCAGGCAGCGGTCCAGCTTATGTGTTTTATTTATTAAACGCTTTGCAAGCCGCAGCACAAGCGCAAGGTTTTGATGAAAAAACGGCTTACGAAATGAGTTTGCAAACTTTTAAAGGCGCGGTGGCACTTGCTGAACAGTCTGATTTATCGTTTGGCGAGTTGCAACAACAAGTTACGTCCAAAGGTGGTACAACATTTGCCGCATTGGAATGTTTCCGCAAACATCAACTTGATGCGCATTTTATAGACGGCGTAAACGCGGCTGCTGAACGCTCTTTGGAAATGGCAAAAATGTAAACGAAAGGAAAGTTGTGCATACTGTTCGCTGTAAAATTTGTGGCATCACGCGACCAGAAGACGGTAGACTTGCTGCTGATTTAGGGGCAGATGCTTTGGGTTTGGTGTTTTTTTCAGGCAGCAAACGTTGTGTCAATATTGAACAGGCGCAAGCAATTGTCCGTGTATTACCGCCTTTTGTGAGTGTTGTGGGTTTGTTTGTCAATGAAAAAGCGGACACCATCAATCATATTTTGGAAAGCGTGCCGATTGATGTGTTGCAATTTCATGGCAACGAAGAAGCCGATTTTTGTCGTCAATTTCATCGTCCATATTTAAAAGCGGTACGCGTGCAAAATCGTCAAGCTATTCAGGCTGCCTTAACGAATTATCCTGATGCCAAAGCCTTGTTGTTTGATGCTTTTATGGCTGGTGAATATGGTGGCACAGGACACGCTTTTGATTGGCAAATGCTGCCTGAAAAAATGACGCAAGCTTGGATTTTATCGGGTGGTTTAAACGTGGATAATTTGGCGCAAGCTTTACAACAAACAGGCGCACAAGCAGTAGATGTTTCCAGTGGTGTGGAGCGTGAAGCGGGTATTAAAGACGCGCAAAAAATGGCGCAATTTTTAAGTATTTGTCGGCAATTTTCTGTTCAGGCAGCGCAATAATGCAAACGGTTTACGCTTGGAATACACTGCCTGACGCTGATGAAATCAGCCGTTTTTTAACGCAACATCGCGAATCCAAACTTTTGGTGTTCAGGCTGCCTGAAAATCGTATTTTCCCATCTATTTCTTCCGAACATTCTTTGTTTTCCAGTTGGCAACACGTTTCGCGTTGCGTGCAATTTGATACGGCAAACTTTATTCGTGATTTTGCGGCACAAACAGATTTATTATTATTACCGTTTCACTTAATGCCACAATTGCGCGATTATGTAGCGTCCAACATTTATTGGCAAACATCGCCCATTGATTTAGCAGAACCCACGCCCAGTAAAATTTGGCAAAAGCTGCCTGAACATACTTTTTCAGGCAGCCCAAATGTTTTGGTGATTGGTGCAGGCATCGCAGGTGCAGCATGCGCATTTGAATTGGCAACACGCGGTGCAAAGGTGTGTGTATTAGAAGCGTGTACAAACGTTGCCAATAGAGGTTCTGGTAATCAACAAGGATTGTTGTACGCCAAAATTTCCGCGCATTTAACCACGCAAACGGAATTATTATTAGCAGGTTATGGCTATACACGCCGACTTTTAGAAAAATTATTGCCTGAACAAACCACTTGGCAAGCCTGTGGCGTTTTGCATTTAAACCACAATGCCAACGAAACTCAACGCAACGCCCAATTAGCCATTCAAACGCATCACGCGCATCTTTATCGTGCGGTCAACGCCCAAGAAGCCAGCGAAATTGCAGGCATCGCTTGCACTCAAAGTGGTTTATTTTGGCAACAAGGCGCGTGGATAAACCCAAAAAGCGTGGTACAAAAACTGTTGCAACACCCCAATATCCAAGTTTTTTGTCAACAAAACATCACAAATATTTATCACGATGGCACAAAATGGCACGCCCAAAGCAGTACGCAACACTTTTCAGGCAGCCATATTGTTTTCTGTACAGGCGCGGACAGTGATAAGATTCCCATTATTCGCGATTTTCCCATTCAAAAAATTCGTGGACAAACCAGTATTGCCCACGCAAACAGCAAAAGTTATTCACTAAAAACCGCACTTTCAGGAGCAAGTTACATTTCTCCAGCTTGGCAAAATCAACATTGTTTCGGTGCCACATTTATCAATAATGATGCACAAAGCGATTGGCGCGAACAAGACAACCAAGAAAATTGGCAACAACTTGCCACGCTCAATCCCACTTTATACCAAGCCTTAAAACAAAATGCGCTTTCAGGCAGCCTGAAAGGACACGCAGCCATTCGTTGCGACAGCCACGACCATTTACCCATTGTTGGTGCGTTAGGAGATGTGTTTGCTATGAAAACGGTTTACGCCAAATATGCGTTGGACAAAAACTATCGCATCAAAACGCCTTGTCCCTATCTTCCCAACGCATATGCCAGCATAGCACACGGCAGTCGTGGTTTAGCCACCGCCCCTATTTGTGCCGCACAAATTGCCGCAGAAATTTGTCAAACGCCTTTTGTTCTTTCTGCAAACGTTCGCCAAGCTTTATTACCAAACCGTTTAATTATTCGTCAAATTGTGCGACAAAAAAGTGAGTAACACGCTGAAACTTTTACAAAATGAAATCTTTGCAAAACTTGTCATTCTGAACTTTTCGCAGAAAAGTGAAGAATCTTATTCTTTGTTTGATAAAGATTTTTCCCTTTCACTTCGTTCAAGGTCAAAATGACGAATAGTGCAAAGTAAGGTTTTGCAAAGGTTTTAGCCTGAAAACAACGCAACCACCGTAGGGGCTTTGACCCACCACAACGACCACCCGTCATTGCGAGCCTTGCGAACGCAAGGCGTGGCAATCTCCCAAAGTTTCAGGCAGGGTAACTTAAACAAAACAGTTTCTGTTTCATCAAGGAGATTGCCACAGTTTACTACGCAAACT
>JAFSQZ010000166.1 GCA_017446355.1 Neisseriaceae bacterium | reverse complement strand
TCCCAACTACGGAGAGCGACAGATTAAATCAGGGGATTGCCACGCATTAACTGCGTTAATGCTCGCAATGACAGGTGTTTTTTCAGGCAGACTGAAAGTTTTAATTTATCTAAATGATAAGGAGATTGCCACGCCGTGATAAATCACGGCTCGCAATGACGGAAATTTTGAAAAATTTCAGGTAAATAAGGAAAAACTATGTGTTCATCAAGCAAAAAGCAAAACCATTTTAAAACCGCCGTCATTTGGTTTGCGGCGATGGGTTTGGGGGCGGTGTTGGGGCATTTGTCGATTGGCTTTATCAATGAATTATGCCAATTTATTGCCACCGCTTTTACGCGACTGTTTCAATTTCTTGCCATTCCTGTGATTTCTTTGGCGGTGATTGCTACGCTATCGCAGTTGGGGGCAAAGGTGGAAAGTCGCCGTATTTTCTCGCGGACGCTATTTTACACGCTTACCACCACAATGGCAGCCGCTTTGGTGGCGTTGGCGTTTTTTGTGCTGATTCAGCCTGCCAATGTGCCTGTTGCCGCTGGCACAACGCTGCCTGAAAAAGTGGGGCAGTTGTCGTATTACGAACATTTTTTGTCGGTAATTCCGAATAATTTATTGCAACCGTTTTTTGCAGGCAATGTGTTGTCGGTGTTGCTTGTTTCCGCCGCTGTGGGTTTGGGCTTGGCGTTTATGCCTGATAGCGACAACCGTCAAACCGTCATCAAAGGCGTGTTGGGCTTGCAAGAACTGCTTTTCACCTTAATTCGTGCCTTGCTGTGGATTTTACCGCTTGGCATTGTGGCTTTCACTGCCCAGTTGGTTGCTGAAATCGAAGCAGGCGTGATTGTGGGGGCATTGGGGCAATATACTTTGGTTGTGATTGGCGGCAATTTAGTGCAGTTTTTTATCGTTATCCCATTGTTTTTATTGATAAGAAAACTTAATCCGCTGAAAGTTTTTCAGGCAATGTCGCCTGCATTGGCAATGGCGTTTTTCTCTAAAAGTTCAGCCGCCACACTGCCTGTAACGCTTGCGTCAGCCGAAAATAATTTGCATATTGATAAACGAGTGAGCCGCTTTACCCTGCCAATTTGCACGACAATCAATATGAATGGTTGTGCGGCGTTTATTTTGGTTACTTCTTTGTTTTTAATGCAAAATGCAGGCATTGAATTGTCGTTTGGCACAATGATTGTGTGGTTGTTGGTGTCAATTTTAGCCGCAGTCGGCAACGCTGGCGTGCCGATGGGGTGTTACTTTTTAACCATTTCCCTAATGTCATCAATCAATGTTCCTGTGGATTTAATGGGTATGATTTTGCCGATTTACGCCATTATCGATATGATTGAAACAGGCGTGAATGTGTGGTCAGATTCGTCCGATGCGGCGATGACGGATAAGGATTTGCAAGGTAAGTTGGATACCGTGGCATAAGTTTCAGGCTGCATGAAAGACTGATTGAGTGTATCATTTGGCTTTATTTTGACTTGTGATGCTATGAAATCTTTGCTTTTCACCACGCTTGTGTATTCGCGTGCCTTGGCGATATTGATTGTCTTTTTGTTGATGGGACTGTGGGCAAATCGCATAGGCGTGCCATTGCCTGCACCGATTGTGGGTATGTTACTGTTGTTTTTTTCTTTAATAATCAAACTGATACCCGAACACTGGGTGGCACCAACTTGCAATCTTTTAGGACGATATATGGCATTGCTGTTTGTGCCTATCAGCGCAGGCTTAATGGTGAATTATCCTGCGGTGGAAAAAGCTATGTTGCCTTTGTTGGTGGCGTGTAGCGTCAGTTTTTTATTGGTTTTATTAACGGTCGGCGGTTTGATTCAATGGCAAGAAAATCGCCAACAAATGCGTCCAATGAAAAAGAAAAATATTTTCAAAAACAAGGAGAAAGCATAATGTGGGATTTTTTATGGGCATTGCCTTTAACTGTCATCACCTTTTTGGCGATGAGAAAATTATCGCTCAAATTAAAATACCCTATTTTTAACCCTTTGTTATTATCCATTATATTGATTATCTCATTGTTATTATTATTAAAAATACCATACGAACGCTATTTTTCAGGCAGCCGTTTAATCAATGAAACCTTGCAAATCGGCGTGGTGTCATTAGCCTTTCCCTTATACAAACAACTGCCTGATATTATTCGCCGTTGGAAAGTGTTGTTAAGCGTTTGTTTTTTAAGTATTTTAATTGCTATGATGAGTGGCGTTGGTTTAGTATGGGCATTTGGGGGCGACAATATCATCGCTGCTTCCGTTCTGCCGAAATCCGTTACCACGCCGATTGCATTGGTGGTTGCCAAAGAAACAGGCGGCATTGAAGCCATTGCCGCCGCCTGCGTTTTGTTTGTCGGCTTGTTGGGTGCAATTTTTGGACATATGTTATTGAATTTATTTCATATTAAAAGCCGTGCCGCACGCGGTTTGGCAATGGGTGCTACCGCCCATGTGATTGGTACCAGCCGTTGTAACGAAGTCGATGAAGAAGAAGGTGCGTTCTCGTCTTTGGCATTGGTTTTGTGTGGCGTTTTTACCGCACTCACCGCCCCGTTCGTGTTCGCTTTATTATTGAAATTAAAAGAGATATTGTAAGGTTTTAGGCTGATCTTTGCAAAACCCTATTTTTATCATCACCACTCCGAATGCAATAAATAATCTCATTATAAAACAATAAGTTGATGTTATTCGTTTTTCTAAAAATAACGAGTTTTGCAAAGTTTTCAGCTAAAAAACAACATCAATCATATGGTTGTTATAAAAATTACCTTATCATTTTGGCAATATTTCATAAGATATTGTTTGTTTTGGATTACCTACAACTTTGGGAAAATTACTACTGTCTACTTTATAGACTTCTTAATGACGAGATGAGAAAATTTTTAGTTTACTTGTTGCCAGCCACCACCTAGTGCTTTGTATAAACCGATTAAACTTTTGGCGCGAGCGAGTTTGGCTTGGGTTAGGGTTTCTGCTGCGGTTTCGGCATTGATTTGGGCGCGTAACACTTCGTCTAGGGTTTTGTTGCCGTAATGGAATAATTTTGTGGCATCTTGTGCTTGTTGTTGATGAAGTTTGTTGCTGTGTTGTAAGTGTTCGGTTTGTTGGGTGATGGATTGGGTGAGTTGGTAGGCGTTGTCCACTTCTGCCAGTGCGCGTAAAAGGGTTTGGTCGTATTCTAAAAGTGCGGTTTGTAAACGCGCATCGGCGGCGTTGATGTTGGCGTGTAAGCGACCGTTGGTAAATAAAGGCACGGAAATGCCTAGATTGATTAAACTTGCCCAGCCTGTGAGCGCGGTGTCGCTGTCTACACTTAAACGTGCACCTTGTCCGAGAAAGTTAAGGGTGAAACGTGGATACAAGTCGCTTTTTGCGCTGGCAAGTTGTGCGGCGCGTGCTTGAACGGCAGCAGCGTGTGCGCGTAAATCAGGGCGGCGTTCTAATAAGCCTTCTGGTGTGGCACCTTGTGGTGGATTGGGTTGTTTGTTGAGAATGTTGTGCGTGCTTTCAGGCAGCTTAAAGGTTTGTGGTGTTTGTCCTGTTAAAACGGCGATTTGACGTATGTACATTTGTTGTTGCGCGTTTAAAGTGGCGTGTTTGCCTTGCAAGGCGGTTAAGTCGGCTTGGACGGATTCTACTTCGTATGCGCTTACGTGTCCTGCGCGAAAACGTCCTTGAACGTAACGCAACATTTGTTTTAAGGCAGCAATGCTGCGTTCGGTTTGTTGTTGGTTTTGTTGCAAGGCGCGGACGTTTATATAGGCTTCTGCGATGTTGGCGGCTAAAAGTAATTGTGCGGCGTGTAATTGTTCTTGTACGCCAATAGCTTGCCAGCGTGCTGCATCGGCATCACTTTTTTTCCTACCAAAAAAATCTAATTCCCACGATGCGGCTAAACCTGCGTTGAGTAAACTGCCTTCGCTGTTGATGTCGTGTGTGGGCAATATAGGCAAGCTTTGTTGTGTGTTGCTGTCAATGGGATTGTTGAGATGTGCGCGGTTGTAGGCGGCGTTGCCTGTTAAACCAATTTGTGCGCCCAAATCGGCTTGGGCAAGTTTGGCGGTTTGTGTGGCTTCGTTTAGGCGACTTTGGGCAATTTTAATGTCTAAACCATTGTGTAAACCTTGTTCAATCAGTTGATTTAAAACATCGTCTTGCCAAGATTGCCACCATTGACTGATGTTGCTTGGTTGGCTGCCTGAAACGTGTAAAAATCGTTCAGGCAGCGTGATGTTGCTGGCAGTGTTAATGCTTGTGGTGGTTTGACAGGCGGTTAAAAGTGAAAGGGTGATGATGCTGATGGCAAAAATGGGTTTCATTATGTTATTCCTTTTGTTTTTTGTATGTGGGCGAAAACTTTTGTAAAACGTTTTTGGTGTTACATACTTATAAACATTGTTCAGGCTGCCTGAAATGATTTTTTATTTTAAGCTTGTTTTTCCAACATTTTTTTAAAGCGCAGTAATGCCAAGCCGAGAAAAATTGCGCCGCTGACGCTCATTATCAGTAAAGGTTGCCAAACAATTTCCCAGCCTGCACCGCGAAAAATAACGTTTTGTGCCATTGTGGCAAATTGTGTGGTTGGCCAATACGCGCTGATGTTTTGGGCAAATTCGGGCATATTGTTGCGCGGCGAAGAGCTGCCTGAAAACATTAGTGCAACAACATAAAGTGGCACAATCAATAAACTGTATTGTGGCATCGTGGGTGCAACGGTGGCGAGCATAACGGCAAAAGATGCTATGGAAAACATAAAAACCAATGTGCCTAAAAAGTAAAGCCAAATAGAGCCGTTGATGTGTGTGCCAATAAAACCACCGACCATAAAATACATAGACAATGTCGCGCAAACACAAACAATAATGCCGTTTGCCAAAATTTTTGCCAACACAATTTGCGTGCTGGTAACAGGCATTACCAATAAATGTTCCATTGTGCCTTGTTCGCGTTCGCGAATCACGGCAGCACCGACTAAAATCAAACACAACATGGTCAGCATATTGTTTACTTGCATCGCGCCTAAAAACCACGTGTTTTCTATATTGGGATTAAACGCTACTTTGATATTGGTTTTGGTGGGCAAGATTTGCTCAATCAGTGTTTGTTGTCCGAGAAACTCATTGATTTCACGTTGGGTGATTTGGGTGATGTAACCTTGTCCAATGCCTGCTTGTGTGAGTGCAGTGGCATCAATTAAAAGTTGGATTTCAGGCTGGCGGTTCATTAAAATGTCGCGTTCAAAATTCGGTGGAAACGTCATCACAAACACAAAATCGCCTTTGTCCATACGTTTATCCACGTCTTCTTGTTGCAAATATTCAGGTGGCGAAAAGTAACCGCTGGGCAAGGCATCAATGATTTGGCGCGATAGACGACTTTTGTCTAAATCCACAACGCCAACAGTGGCATTGCGTAATTCTGTGCCACCACTATGAGCAGTTTGATAAACCAATACGGTGAACATTATCAACAGCAACACGGAAAGCGTGCCGTCGCTAAATAAGCTACGCCATTCTTTGCGAATTAACACAATAATGTTTTTCATAGCGTTTTCCCTTTCAGGCTGCCTGAAAAAAATGGTTCACAAGGGTGCATTATTTTTCCTGTTTACTTAAAAATAAGCTGGCAAGAAGATAGTAAATTAAGGTGAAGCCCAGCAGAATCGCGTATTGCGGTAAAAAGTCTAACCAACCTAAACCTTTGTTAAAACCGCCACGACTGATGATGCCAAACCACGCGGCAGGAAAACTGTGTCCCAATACATACGCGCTGCCTTGCAAAGTGGAAACAGGATACATAAAACCTGAAAAATTCATCGTAATCACCATTGAGCTGATGGCACTGATGAAAAAAGCAGCGGTTTGTGAACGCACAAATGACGAAACCAGTAAACCAAATGCACTGGCAGCAGCAACCATTAAAATGCAGCCAAAAAACAGTGCGAAAAATGAACCTTTGAGTGGCACGCCAAACCAAAACACAATCATCGCGCACAAAATCAAAAAGTTTATCGCGCCCATCACAATATAAGGTAATTGTTTACCCAATAAATATTGTGGGACGCTAGCAGGTGAGGCGTATAAATTTTGAATGGAACCCAGTTCGCGCTCACGCACCACAGCAAGCGCACTCATAATGGTTGGTATCATCATCAATACCAAAATCAAGACGCTGGGTACCATTGCATTGACGCTTTTAAAATCTTGGTTATACATAAAACGCGGCACAATTTGCGCACTCGCTTGCAGTGAAATGCCTTGCAGCGATAAGTGTTCACGATGATAATCGTTGATGATGCCGAGAATATAAGCGTTTAGGCTGCTGGCGTTAAAGGGCGCAGTGCCATCAATCAGGAAACTGATTTCAGGCTGCCTTTGTTGCAATAAATCGCGTCCAAAATTCGGCGGAATGTCCAAAATAAAGGCGGCTTTGTCGCTTTGCAGCAACATTCGTGCATCGTGTTCGGTGTGAATTTCAGGCAGTTGGGCAAAATAGGGCGAACCAGAAAAATGTTCAATCAGTTGCCGACTTTCTAAACTGTTGTCGCGGTCTAATACGGCAAAATTTAAATGTGAAACATCAAACGAAATCGCCCAACCTATCGCCGCCAATAAAACCGCAGGTCCAAGTGCCGCAAAAAATAAACGAATTTTGTCGCGCAGTAATTCTTTTCCTTCGCGCCGCGCAAAGGTTAAAACCACTGATAACCAAGCGAGTAGGGCGGTAAACCAAGATAATGAAGAAGTTGTGTGTGATGAATGATGATTTTGGCTGCCTGAAAGTTGATGGGCGTGTTTGATGTGTTCAGCAGTTTGTTCAGGCTGCCTGAACGCTGAATTTTGCTCTTCACTTTTCAATAAATAATGAATAAACGCTTCTTCCATATTGGCTTGTCCACTTTGCGCCAATACTTCATCAGGTGTTCCCATTGCCAACACTTTGCCTTTGTCCATTAAAGAAAGCCTGTCGCAACGTAAAACTTCGTTCATAAAATGTGTGGACACAAAAATCGTCATTTTTTTCTCGCGCGACAAGTGCAACAATTTTTGCCAAAACATATCACGCGCCGCGGGGTCTACGCCAGAAGTCGGTTCATCTAAAATCAAAACTTCTGGTTGATGTAAACAAGCGGCGGCCAATTGTAAGCGTTGGCGAATGCCCAAAGGCAATGCGCTAGGTTTTGCGCGTGCAACGTGGGTTAAATCAAAGTCTTTTAAGGCTTGTAAAACGGTTTTGCGTTTATGGGGAATGTCGTACAAAGTGGCGTGTAAATTCAGGTTTTGGCGCACGCTTAATTCTTCATACAAGGAAAATGATTGCGACATATAACCTACACGTTTTTTCGTGTTCAGGCTGCCTGAATCAATGTCTTTGCCCAAAAGTTGCGCATCACCAGAAGTGGATTCCAAAAGCCCTGTTAACATTTTCATCGTGGTGGATTTGCCACAGCCATTTGAACCCAAAAAACCAAAAATTTCACCTTTGGCAATCGTGAAACTTACGTGGTCTACGGCGGTAAAATCACCAAATGTTTTGGTCAAATCGTGCGCTTCAATCACAGGTGGCGCATCAGGGTCTGGAACAAACGGCGCAGCTTGCCATTGTCCTGCACCTTGTCGTTTTTCTTCGGGCAAAAGTTGAATATAGGCTTCTTCCAAACTGTCGGTTGCATAGCGTTGCAACACTTCATCAGTGGGCGCGTTTACCAAAATATGGCCTGCGTCCATTGCCAATAAATGCTCAAAATGTTGCGCTTCATCAATATAAGCGGTGGCAACCAACACTGTCATACCTTCAATTTCTTGGCGCAATTCGTCTACCAACGCCCAAAATTGTCGGCGCGATAAGGGATCAACCCCTGTTGTCGGTTCGTCCAAAATCAATAAATCAGGCGAATGTACCAACGCACAACATAAGCTTAATTTTTGTTTCATACCGCCAGAAAGCTTGCCAGCAGCACGATTGCGAAATGGCAACAAACCTGTTGCACGTAATAATCTATCAATTCTTGCTTGACGTTGTTGTTGATTTAAACCAAAAAGACGCGCGTGAAATTCAATGTTTTCATCAATACTGAGTGTGGGATACAAATTTTTGCCCAAACCTTGTGGCATAAAAGCAATACGATGCGAAAGTTCTTGACGTTCTCGCGCATTAGCCATATCGCCACCCAAAACGTGAACATTGCCTGCCTGAATAATGCGCACGCCAGCAATCAGCGAAAGCAAAGTAGATTTGCCCACACCATCAGGACCAATTAAACCAACAGTCGCCCCTTTTGGAATGGATAAAGACACATTATCCAACGCCAAAATTTTGCCAAAACGGTGGCTGACATTGTGTAATTCAATTGCAGTGTTCATAAGTGTTCAGGCTGCCTGAATAATTATTTGGGTAAACGTATTTGTAAATCTTCTGACCAATTTTCTTTTGAATTTAAACGCACAAAACCATTGCCCGCCATACCACCTTTGAGTAAACCATTCAATTGCAAAGCCGTTTCAGGTGGAATGCGCAATTTCACTTTAAACATCAATTTTGCACGCTCGGTTTGGGTTTCAACCGCTTTGGGGGTAAATTGTGCTTCACCAGAAACAAAAACCACTTTCGCAGGCAAAACCGCGTCCAAACCATCAAGCACAATCCGCGCTTCATCGCCCACTTGCACACGACTTACTTGTTCGGTTGGCAAAAAAATATTCATACTGACATCGCTTGGGTCCAGTAAACTCATCACACGGCTGCCTGAACCAATCACACTCCCAATTTGCGTAAAACGATAAGCCACACGCCCATCTTTTGGACTAACAATTTTCATATCATCACGCGTAGATTGTGCCGCATTCGCCAAAGCATTGGCGCGCGCAATCGCTGCTTTTGCTTCATTTTTGGCGGCGCGAGAAGCATTCACCGCCGCTTGTGCCGCATCACGTTGCGCACGACGACGCGCTACTTCCGCATCGGATACTAAATTTTCCTTGCGTAAACGTGTTGCGTTGTCCAATTCCATTTGTGCCACTTTTAATTCTTGTTGTTGCGCCGTGATTTGCGCATTCGCACGTGCTGTGGCTTCTTGCGCTTGTGTTTGACCTGCTTGTGCTTCGGCAAGACGCGAATCATTGATGGCAGAATCCAATACCACCAACACATCACCTTCTTTTACCAAATCACCTTCATCAGCCAAAACTTCCGTTACTCGCCCAGCATAAAGACTGGCAATATCTATGCGCTCTAATTCCAAGCGACCATTAGATTGTGCAAGGTTTTCAGGTAGTTGATGCGTATGGCGTTGTTGCCAAAACCAAAAACCAGCCAAAGCCAATCCAGCAATCAGTAATAAAACAACTGCTTTTTTCATGGTATTCTCGTCAACAGAAATAGCAAAAGCTTTCATTATAAAAAGCGTGCAGATAAAAGCAATTTTTTCTGCGTAAAAATAAGACAGTAAATAAAGAAATATAGAACATTATTGTATTGTTGATACTTTTGAAATCCTTGTAAAACGCTTGTTTGCTATTAAAAGTGTTGGGAAAGTATAAGCATTGGCTGCAAATTTTCTCCACTTTTTCTGAAAGAATGTGCGTTTAGACTTAATTATGGTATACCAAAACAGTAACTTAAAATTTTGTGAAATAGTGTGAGTTAGCAATTTTTTGGCTAATCTATTTCAGCTTGTTATTTTATTCTTTACAGGCTGCCTGAAATGTTTTTATTTGTATTAAAAATTTCTGTGGGTAGAAAATAGGCAAAAATTAGAGAAATAAAACAAGCACATAAAGGAAAAGGAATAATAATCAACAAATCTAAATTGTCTAATTTAAAATCATTTTTTAAAAACGATAAAATAAAACATACAATAAAATAGGAATAAAAAGTTATCCACAATGATTGCAAAATATCTTTTTGGTTAGAACGACATAATTTATTTTTTTCAACACGATAAACAATCCATTTTCCCATCAATAAAGATGGAATAATAAACACAGGAAATAAAGATATCAAACCAATAATCGCCCAAGAAATGGCTACAATAAAAAAGGTATTACCCAATAATGCACTAATTGTAATATTGCCTATCCAAAATAAAATAATAGACAACACACCATTATAATATATCTGTAATTTGCGATATTTTTTATAATCTTGAAACTGTTTCATTATGTTATCCTTTTTTCAGGCAGCCTGAAACCTTTGCAAAACTTGTCATTCTTTGTTTTATAAGGATTTTTCGCTAACGCTCAAAATGACGAATAGTACAAAGTAGGGTTTTGCAAAGGTTTTAGCCTGAAAATAAAACCCTTAAATCATAGATTCAAGGGTTTTATCATCAGAATGCTACTGATTATTGAACTTTAATTTCCACATCAACGCCAGCAGGCAAGTCAAGTTTCATTAAAGCATCAGTGGTTTTGTCTGTCCAGTCTACAATGTCCATCAAGCGCAAGTGTGTGCGGATTTCCAATTGTTCACGTGAAGTTTTGTTTATGTGTGGAGAGCGCAAAATGTTGAAACGTTCAACTTTGGTTGGCAAAGGAATAGGACCTTTTACCACAGCACCTGTGCGTTTTGCTGTTTCAACGATTTCTTGTGCAGAACGGTCAATTAAGCTGTAATCATAAGCTTTTAAACGGATACGGATTTTTTGGTTTGCCATTATCAATATCCTTTATTAAGCGATAACTGCTGCAACAACGCCAGCACCGACAGTGCGACCGCCTTCACGAATGGCGAAACGTAAACCTTCTTCCATTGCGATTGGTGCAATCAATTCAACACTGATGGTTACGTTTTCACCTGGCATTACCATTTCCACGCCTTCTTCTAATGTTACTGCGCCAGTTACGTCAGTAGTACGGAAGTAGAATTGTGGACGGTAGTTAGCGAAGAATGGTGTATGACGACCGCCTTCTTCTTTGCTCAATACGTATACTTCTGCTTTGAATTTGGTGTGTGGTGTGATGGTGCCTGGTTTTGCCAATACTTGACCACGTTCCACTTCTTCACGTTTGGTACCGCGCAACAATACACCTACGTTGTCGCCTGCTTGACCTTCGTCCAACAGTTTGCGGAACATTTCTACACCAGTACAAGTGGTTTTTTGGGTTTCGCGTAAACCTACGATTTCAATTTCGTCGCCTACGTGAATCACACCGCGTTCTACACGACCAGTTACTACTGTACCACGACCAGAGATTGAGAATACGTCTTCAATAGGCAATAAGAATGGTTTGTCTACTGCACGTTCTGGAGTTGGAATGTAGCTATCTAATGCGGCTGCCAATTCAAAGATTTTTTCTTTGTATGCAGCATCGCCTTCCAAAGCTTTTAATGCTGAACCTTGAACGATTGGGCAGTCATCGCCTGGGAAGTCGTAGCTTGATAGTAAGTCGCGAATTTCCATTTCAACCAATTCTAATAATTCTGCATCGTCAACCATATCGCATTTGTTCATAAATACGATGATGTATGGTACGCCTACTTGGCGAGCCAATAAGATGTGTTCGCGAGTTTGTGGCATAGGACCGTCAGCTGCTGAACATACCAAGATTGCGCCGTCCATTTGTGCTGCACCAGTAATCATATTTTTTACATAGTCGGCGTGTCCTGGACAGTCTACGTGTGCGTAGTGGCGAGTTTCGGTTTCGTATTCTACGTGAGAAGTGTTGATGGTGATACCGCGTGCTTTTTCTTCTGGTGCGTTATCAATTTGGTCGTAACCTTTTGCTAAACCGCCAAATTTTTCAGCCAAGATGGTGGTTAAAGCTGCTGTTAATGTGGTTTTACCATGGTCAACGTGACCAATGGTGCCAACGTTTACGTGCGGTTTGCTACGTTCAAATTTTTCTTTTGCCATGAGTTAAATTCCTTAATAAAAAGAACAATTAAAAGAACGAGTAAGGTGAAACCTTACACAAAAAATAGGAGGCGACTTGCGCTCTCCAATGGTTAAGGATTGAATTGTAGGTGATTTTTTTAATTAAATCAAGTGGTAAATAAGTTTCAGGCTGCCTGAATATGTGAATGAAATAAAATAAAAGGGAGAGCAATAGATGCTCTCCTGTTTGTTAAAGTGTTTAGTTGTTGATGAAACCACATAATAAAATAAAACCTGATAAATAATCATCAACTTTGGGTGTTTTGTTTTCTTGCCATGAATGTTTGGCAAGATAGACTTCCACTATATCTTTTTTGCTTGGCTCGCCATTTGCGCTGCCTGTCCATAAGCAATCAACGGCGCATATCCAGCCTTCTGATTTTGTTTGTGGTAGTGTAACTTCGCGCACGGAATGGATTTTGCCACGAAATTCGTGAACGATGTAACCGTCTTCTTTAATGTCTGCACGAGGCAAACAATAGCGAACTTCTCCAACAACAACTTCTATTGTTTCGCCTACTTTTTTGTTAAGAGCGGCTGCCATATTTTCATTGATTGTGATGGTTTTGGTTAGATGACTATCGCTTAATGTGGCGTTGTGGGCGATGCCGTAAATCACGGCTTGAACGGAATGGTTTGAATCGTAGTGATGCCAGTTTTTTACAAAATCTAAATCAAAAAAATACAGTTGGTGTTCGTTGTATGACAACTCAATAATGGCTTCCATTGTATCTTTTTGGACGTATATTTTTTGTATTTTTCCTTGATAGATTAGACCTGTTTTATTTAACCTAGGAAATGTGGAAACGACTTCCATATTTCCTTCGTCTGGTCCTTGTTCTGGGTTTTCACTGGCGCAGGTGATTTGAGAGCTTTCTAGGCTTTCTAAATTAGGATAAACAAACGAGTAACTTTCAGGAAATCCCAGTTCATTTTCAATGGAAGTGGCGATTAACTCGGCTTTTCCCAAGTGATTGGGAATGGTTTTTACGAAATCAAGAATTTTTTCACCACAGATTTCTTTGTTAATATTACCTGCAACGTTAATATTAGCAACACTTTGAAATAGCGCAGACATAGGAGTACCTCGTTTTTGAATGACCCATTCGCATTGTACAACATAAATTTTTAGATAGGGCAGATTTATGTTTGAAAATAAGGTTTTGCAATGGTTTTAGTTGTTTTCATACCAACGATTGTGTTGTAATAGTTCATCGGCTTTTTGCATACGCCATTGTATTAGGCGTACATCGTTATTCAGGCTGCCTGAAAGAAGGTGTTGTTGGCGAAATTCTGTTGCTTCACCTTGTGGCGTGAGGGCAATGATGGTTTCGCCACGATTGAGCATAATGGGTAAAACTGGACTTTGTTTATCCAATAAGTTGCGTCCAAAAGTGGCAATGGGTTCGCGTATGTCTAGCCATTGTGTGAGTGTTGGTAAAAGGTCGTATTGACTGGCTAATTCATCGTGTATGGCTGCTTTGCCACGTGGGTCAAAAATCACCAATGGAATATGAAATTGTTCTTTGTTACTGGCGTTGGCAACACGGAATGTATGGTCTGCCGTGAAAACAAAAATGGTGTTGTCATACCAAGCTTGTGTGCGCGCATAAGCCATGAGTTCACCAATTGCCCAATCACTGTAAGAAATGGTGTTCAATAAACCTTTTTCGCCTTTTGGGTCGTGTGGATAACGTTCAAATTCTTGTCCTACCCGCGCAAATGGTTCGTGCGTGGTGCCTGTAAACACAAAAGCAAAAAATGGTTTTTCAGGCTGCTCGCTGATTTTTTTGCCCACAAACATTAAAGTGTCATAATCCCAACCATAAGTTGGCGTATCTTGTGGATAGCTGCGCAACAAGGGAACGTCTTCTTTGCCGTAATATTCTTCAAAACCAACTGCTTGTGCGATACCGTCCATATGAAAAGAACGGCGATTAGAAGATTGCGCCATCAGTGTGCGGTAACCATTTTTCTGCGCCAATTGGGCTAAACGGCTCATATTGTTCATTTCAAGACCCCAGCCAATGGTATTGCGGTCAGGTAAAACAGGGACGGAAGTCAAAACCGCTTGCATACCAATAATACTGCGTTGACCAGCTGCATAAAATTGTCGCCATACTTGCGATTGGCGCACCAGTGCGTCCATATTGGGTGTAACGCCATATTTTCCTTGTGCCAAAGCGTCAATATAGCGATACGACCAGCTTTCCAACAAAATCATTACTACGTTTCTGCGTTCAGATGGCGTTTGATTGTGGTATACAAAAGGAGTGGGATAACGCTGTTCAAAAGCAGTATTTTCTGCTTCACTCATATAAATTAAAGGCTTTTCGCTTTTTCGGTTAAACGATTGTAAAGCAGTTAAAACGCCGTTTAAGGTTAAATTTGCTTGCGCCTGTCCTTTTCCATTAAAGGCATCAACCGTGCTTAAAGGTTTGCCTTGCACAACCATACCACGTGCTAAAAATATCAATACCACTAATGATAGTGCAGCCTGAAACCATTGTTTTTTCAGGCTGCCTGAAACATTGACAATTGGCATTACCCATTTGCGCCAAACCCACCAAATCAGTATCCATAATCCTACGCCGAATAAAGTATCACCTAAACGTGATGAAAACGCAGTGGCAACAATTTCTTGTACATCGCCCCCCAGTTGCGCCAATTCACTACTGATATGACGATTGACTTCTCCAAAATAAGCCAAATCAGCCACAGCAAGACTTAATAAAATCATCAATACCAATGCGCAAGCATAAGCGGCAAAACGGCGTAATGTTTGTGAAAAACGTTTTGGTAAAGGCAAAATCAGTATCAATAAAAAAGGCGACATTGCGGCAACCACTAGTTTTAGGTCAAAACGGCTGCCTGAAAGCAAAGCTGTTGTTAATGAAGTATCGGCAAAATATTCGTGATAACGCCAAAATAAAAGTCCGCGCATCGCTGCAAATAGCAGCGCGGATAAGACCAAAATTCTGAATACAATCCACATATTTTTATCTCTGTAAAATGGTAAGCATTTCAGGCTGCCTGAAAGGGAGTGTTTTTATACGGTTGTTTTATATTAACAAACGGATTTATTTTTCACAAACAGATTTACTCACTTCTCTTGATGTTTGCTGTTTTCTTGTTGTGTCATATTTTTCAGGCTGCCTGAAAACACTTTCCGTGCAAAGAAACCGTCATGGCAAGTTGTAGGGTAGACATCCTTGCCCACCATTGCACCGTTAGGTGCAAATAAAAGGTTTGAATGTTTTGTAACGATGGTTGCATTATCAACGCCTGTCGGCGTTGCGGTGGGCAGACATACCCACCTTACGGCGGTGTCGTATGTTTCGTTCTTTGTAGTTAGGAGATTGCCACGCCGTGTTTTACACGGCTCGCAATGACGGGATTTTTTATTTTCAGGCTGCCTGAAAGGGGTTTAAACGGTTTTAAATGATGGTTTTCATTATGGCTGATGTTTTAAAAAATTAAGATGCCAAAAGCACCAATGTAAAAAATTATTCTGCCTAACACAACCATATAAAATACGGTTTCATAATAGTTTATGCTGTATTCGTCTACCCATTGAGAGATGGGCTTAAAATTTTGTGCTTCGTAAGCTTCAAAAATATCGTTTCGCCAAGTCATCAATGAGCCTAAATAATGAACCGTGCTGTCTCGCCGAACGGGTGAACCTACAAGTATAATTGCTAATACAATCAAAAGAATACATTGGGTATTGAAGTTGCCACTGTCAAAATGATGATAAACAAAATGGCTCATTAAAAAAGATACCGCAAAAAGAATGGAAACAAAGCCACTAAAATAGGATATTTGGGTTATTTTTCTTATTCGCATTTTGATGCGTTCATCTTCTGCGGGGATTTTCTGACACATTTCTTCTGTGCGGTTGGCTCTTTTGTTTTTGAGCAAAATTCGGACGATACCTAAAATCAGAAAAAAGGTAATCCAAATATGAGCAAAATAATTTAAAAACCACATAAGTTAAAGAGATTTTTGTATTCAGAAAGAAATGGCTATAAAACCTGATTTTCAGCATTAAAGTTTTAAATAATGCGTTTGACAAGCTTCCAGGCTGCCTGAATGTTAGTCAAATAGTTCGTGCCACCATAAGCCTAAACTGCCCCAAATTTTTCCCAAGAAACCTGCATTGCTTACATCATACAATGCAACAATAGGCATTTGTGTCAGTACTTTATCGCCTTTTTTTAGTTTTAAAGTCCCCAAAACTTGTCCTTTTTTTATGGGGGGCAATAAAGGCTGTTCGGTTTCTAATTCGGTGGAAAAGTCGGTTACGCCGTAGGGTAGGGTGGCGTAGGCATCGTTTAAAAAGCCCAGTTGCACTTTGCCTTTGTTGCCTTTATAAACACGCACACTCATCACTGCTTGGTTGGCATCGTATAGTTTGAATGTGTCAAATTGTTGCAAGGCATAATTGAGTAGTTTGCTGCTTTCTGTTGCGCGTGCTTCGGTGCTGGCTGCTCCTAGCAAAACACTTATTACGCGTCGACCGTTGCGATGACTGGACGCGATTAGGTGGTAACCTGCATTTTGACTGTATCCTGCTTTTAAACCGTCTACATAGCTATCACGATAGAGTAATAAGTTGCGATTGGGTTGTGTGATGCCGTGATAAGAGAATGATTTTTCAGCGAAAATTTTGTAATAATCTGGAAAGTCGCGCGATAGTGCGCCTGCCAGTGTAACCAAATCATTTGCGGTGCTTAAATGGTTATCTGCTGATACGCCTGTTGCATTGGCAAAATGAGTGTCCACCATACCTAATTTTGCCGCTTGTGCATTCATTTGTTCCACAAAAGCTTCTTCGCTGCCTGAAATGGCTTCTGCCAAAGTAATCGCAGCATCGTTACCAGAGGATACAATTAAACCTAACACCAATTCACGCACGGCAACGGGCTTTTCTTTCATTAAAAACATTCGTGAACCTTCGCTTTGCCAAGCGTGTTCGGATACGGTGAGTTCTTGTTCGGGTTTGATTTTGCCTTCGTTTAGTGCTTGAAAAACCAGATAAGCGGTCATCAATTGGGTTAAGGCTGCTGGTTCAATTTTTTTGTCGGCGTTTTTTGATGCCAGAATTTGGCGACTTTGCATATCCATTACTAAATACGCGCTGGCGGCAATGTCTTTGGTTTGAATTTTTTTGCGCACGCTGTCTAAAACGGCGGCTGGTTTTGCTGGTGTGTTTTGGGGATTTGTTGGTTGTTTTGATGGGGTTGTGGTTTTTGGGGGAGTGGTTGATTTTTGGGTTGTTGCTGGTGTTGTTTTTTCAGTGGCTGACCAAGCGGGTAGGGTGCTGAAATAAGCACATAAAATCAATCCAATAATGTTTTTTTTCATCATTTTTCTTTCAGGCTGCCTGAATGTTTTCATTGGCTTCTTTGGTTTGCAACAAAAATTGTGAAAATGCGAATAAGTCATTAAAAATCAATGTGTTTTCAGGCAGCTTGTCTTTTTCCTTTGTTAAGGTTTTTTCGCCTTTACCTGTTTTCACTAAAACAGGCACACAATCTGCGCCAACACCTGCTAATAAATCGCGTAAACTGTCGCCCACCACAAAAACCTTGTTGGCTTCGGCATTAAAACGTTGCAATATGTCTAAAATCATACCTGATTTGGGTTTGCGACAATCGCATTGATGTTCGTTACTGTGTGGACAAAACCAAATGCCAC
Organism: Neisseriaceae bacterium; assembly: GCA_017446355.1. GTDB lineage: Bacteria > Pseudomonadota > Gammaproteobacteria > Burkholderiales > Neisseriaceae > RGIG3394. The sequence goes on along the minus strand of JAFSQZ010000166.1, from coordinate 1,419 downwards.
TGATTTCGCCACCTGCTTGTTGCACCAATTTGTGCATTTTTGTGTGCATATCATTGAGTGCGTCCATATCAAATAAACCACGCGCAATGCCTGATTGATTGGTTGCCACAACAATGGTGTAACCCATCTGCACAAGCGATGCGATGGCATCTATGCTGCCTGTAATCGGTTGCCATTCATCGGTGTTTTTGACAAAATCATCTCGGTCGTGGTTAATCACGCCGTCGCGATCCAAAATAATCAATTTCATTATGGTTACTCGTGGGTTTCAGGCAGCTTTTATTCAAGGCTTGTTAATTCGTTATGACGAATTTCAATAAGCAGTCCAAAAATAAAATTTTTATTGCAATACGGAGATTGCCACGCCGTGTTTTACACGGCTCGCAATGACAGGATTTTTATTTTCAGGCAGCCTGAATGGTTATTCACTTAATTTAGCAATATCGGCAACAGCATTCATTAAGCCTGCCAATAAATGTAATAAGTTTAAACGGTTTTGTTTAATTGCGGCATCGTCCGCCATCACCATTACGCCATCAAAGAAGTTGTCTACTTGTGGTTTGATGCTGGCTAATTCGGTTAAGGCTGCCTGAAAATTGCGTTGTGCTACGGCTTGTTCTACTTTGGGCGCGATATTTTTTGCTGCTGCGAATAATTCGCGTTCTTGGTCTTGTTGCAATAAGTTTTCTTGTACTTCACCCAATGTGTTTTCGGCTTTTTTCAACAGGTTTTGTACGCGTTTGTTGGCAGCTGATAAAGCACTGGCTTCTGGTAAATCTTTGAATGTGGCAACGGCTTGAAGTTTGGCGGTTAAATCGTCTAAACGGTCAGGTTGTTGCGCCAAAACAGCTGCTACGACATCTTGCGCATAATCGTTGTGCAGCAGTACAGCTAAACGCGCGCGCATAAAATCGGTAACTTCGCTAACGGTGTTTTCTGCCAACAAGCCTTGCGGAAATTGCGCGGCAACGGTTTGCAATAAATTTTGAATGGATAAAGGTGTGTTCATCAACATTCGTAACACCCCCAAAGCCGCACGCCTTAATGCGTAAGGGTCTTTGTCGCCAGTAGGGATTAGACCGATGCCCCAGATGCCGACCAATGTTTCTAATTTATCTGCCAATGCAACAGCGGTGCCAATGGCGTTTTCAGGCATCGTGTCGCCTGCAAAACGCGGTTGATAATGTTGTTCTACTGCGCGTGCGACATCTGGATTTTCGCCATCGTGCAGGGCGTAATATTTACCCATTGTGCCTTGCAATTCTGGAAATTCGCCGACCATTTCGGTTACTAAATCTGCTTTGGCAAGCAGGGCGGCTCGTTCGGTAAGTGCTTTGTCAGCGTTTAATTGTGTGGCAATATAGCCTGCAATGGTTTGTAGGCGTTGAATGCGTTCGGCTTGCGAACCGATTTTGTTGT
>JAFSQZ010000165.1 GCA_017446355.1 Neisseriaceae bacterium | reverse complement strand
TAATTAAAGCATGCGGCAAGGATACCGCTACTTGATTGCCAAAGTCATCAAAAATATCCACAATTTTTTCAGACGGAATGTTCAATTTACTCGATAAATGATTTAACGCCCCACGAGAAGCCTGATGAGGCACCACAAAATCAATATCCGATAAAGATATATTCGCTTGATGCAAAATTTCTTCTAAAAAATCAGGCATAACATCGGCAGTTAAACGATACAAGCGTTTGCCGTCCATACGAAAATTGGCTAATTGAGCATAATCCGACAAAGTGCGATTAGGCAAAAAATGATTGGGGTGATTTAACCAACCGCCGCCTGATATTTCACAACAATCATAACCCTTTGGAAATACAGCAAAATGATGAGCCAAAATACCGCCTGTTTCTGACGCAGTCAAAACACACGCCGCCGCACCATCGCCAAACAAAGCAAAAGAATGCAAGTCTTTGGGGGTTAAACCCACAGATGCAATATCACAGCACAACACCAAAATATGACGATAAGACGAAAATAAATGAGACGCTAACACAAAAGCCTGCAAAGCACCCAAGCAAGTCATATTCACATCAAACGCTGCCACACCAGACAAACCTAGTAACCGACAAACATTCGCGGCATTAAAAGGCAAAGCCTGACGCATAGTCGCAGACGCATCAATCACACAATCAATATCTTGCAAAGATAAGTTGGCTTGTTGTAAGGCTTTTTGGGCTGCCTGAACAATTAAATCATCAGCATTTTCATTGTGTTGCAAAAAATAGCGTTGCTTCGCACCATATTTTTCAATTTTGCCAGCAGCCAAGTTGAATTGTTTATCCAAAATATCCGCTGTTATCCGCCGATGCGGCACCGCTACCCCAGCACCTAAAATCGTAAATGCTTGAACTTTTTGTGCTTGCATACAGTATCAAATAAAAATAAAAGGGGTTGTATTGTATCACTGTCTTGTATTGCAAGAATGGTCAATAAAATCAATCATCAATATGACGAACACAGGTTCTGGGTTTGGTTGACTTTTATCAAAAGAATATGGGCTGCCTGAAAAAGTTTGTTTAATAGGAAGTAATACCCAGCACAGGTGGAACATAGCGATTGATGGCGTTGCGTAATTCAATGAGTTTACCGTGAAAAAAGTGGGTGCTGTTGGGTATTGTAATGACAGCTAAACCTTGTTCTGCCGCCCATTGCAATGGTTTATCTAATGCAACAACTTCATCAAGTGCGCCGTGAATGATTAGGGTTTTATTGGGATTTGGGGCGTGTGGTGTGGGTTTGGGGTAGTGGTTGAGTGCTGCGCCGATGAGTAATAATAAATCAGGTTCGCGTTGTAAGGCTGCGAATGTGGCAACGTATCCACCGAAAGAAAAACCTGCAAGAATAAGTTGCGCTGCATTGGGGTGTTGCGTACGTGCAAAGTCAATAACGCTGATGCAGTCTTCTGTTTCGCCGATGCCGTGATCAAAAATGCCTTCGCTGTTTCCTGTGCCGCGAAGGTTGGGAAGATAACAGTGGTAACCCATTAGTGTTAGGGCTTTAGCGGCGGTTTGAATGACTTTGTTGGTAAACGTGCCACCTTGTGTGGGGTTGGGATGATTGATGACGGCAACGCCACGTTCTTCGCCTTGTGCAGGTAAATACAGGATTTCTAGTTTGCCAACTGGTCCTTGTATGCTTATTGGGGGATTGCGCGATAACATTGTTTTTCCTTTGTGTGCGTTTTCAGGCTGCCTGAAAGCAAATGTTTTCAGGCAGCAGTTTTTTATTTTTTGGATTGTCTAAAAAGTCTTGCAAAATGGGGTGTAACTCGGTTAGTGGTTGTTGATAAAAATATTGGGCAACAAAATAATTGGTAATGATTTCGGCTTGTTGTTCCATATTAAATTGGGAAAAACGCTGATATTTTTCCAGTAAGTGTTTATATTGATAGGCTTTTTGTTTTTTGTAACCTCCTTTCAAGGCGATACACAATCCGCTTAATCGGACTGGAAAACCCATTTGATGTTGCCAAATATGCACGGCTTCGTGAATAAATAAGGTGATGTAACGATAAGAGGTACAAGAAAAGTCATCACAATATAAAGTATCACGCGGAAAAAACATTGCGCCATTGGGCGACATTGCAATTAAGGCTGCCTGAAAGGGTAGATAACGGCGTGGATAAACGCGAATTTTTTGGTAATTTAAGGCATCGCGGAAAATCGGTTGTAGTAATGCCAATTCGCCATCGGTCAGGGAGCGTGCGCGAACAAAGAAACTCATGGTTTTTGTCTCATTGCTTCATCAATCGCTGCCTGAATATTGTTTGGGTCAACCCAATTGGCGGCAGAGAATAATATTAACATTGTAATGATAAATACCAAAGATGCTAAAAAATACAAAAGATAGCCAATAATCAGAGGTTTTAAACTGGTGAGTTGTCCAATACGGTAAAAACCAAGAGCTTGAACGTATACTGTCCAAATGTTCCATAATGCCAAAATGGGCGATAATTCTTTGAAATACAACAATAAAATATTAGGAATCATCATTGATTCAGTGGCAAGCGTGTAACCTAAAAAAGGGATTTTTTCTGAACCAAAACGATGCAGTGTATTGGTCATTACGCGCGTCAGTAATAGCCAACGTCCAATCGCTACCACCGCTGCAAACCAAAAAACACCAGCACCGTTACCTAAAATAGGTAAACTGTTTGCGGCACTGGTTACCCCTATACCTAATGACACAAACAGAAACACACCTAAACCGTAACGATAAGTGTGTGCTGGACGAAATTGTAAACGTAACAGCTGCGCCCAATCGCGCACCAAATCCCATAAATTCATTGTGTTATTAAAAATAAAAAATGACAAATTGTAAACACTTTTAATGATTGTGTCCGTTTCAGGCAGCCTGAAACGGATAAATTCACCATTCAAATGCGAAAACACCCATTAAAAGAATTGCTTATAAATCCGATGTTTCTACAAGAACTCTCAATCTCTTTTATAAAACAACAAGATAAAAATACTGCCCAAAAAGAAAACATTGTTTTTGAGCAGTATGATGCGTGCGCAAGATTAGTCAAATAAATCTTTAACTTTATCCCAAAAACCTTTTTCACGCGGTGTTTGGCTGTGGTCCAAACCTTTGGCGATGTCGTCAAATTCGCGCAAAAGTTCTTTTTGTCGGTCGGTCAGATTGATTGGGGTTTCCACAACAATATGACAATATAAATCGCCCACCAAACTGCTGCGTACCGATTTTATGCCTTTTCCTTTAACGCGCATTTTTTTGCCTGTTTGTGTGCCTGCTGGAATGGTGAGTTTGACTTTACCATCAAGTGTAGGCACTTCAATTTCACCGCCTAATGATGCGGTGGTGAAGCTAATAGGCAGTTCACAATGTAAGTCAGTGGGTTGTTCTGGGTCGCGTTGGAAAATATTGTGGCGACGCACGGAAACAAGAATATATAAGTCGCCTGCTGGTGCGCCGTGCGTACCTGGTTCGCCTTCGCCTGTTAAACGAATGCGTTGTCCATCGTCAATCCCTGCGGGAATGTTGATTTCAACGGTTTTGCTGGTTTTAACGCGTCCTTCACCTTTGCAACTTGGGCAAGGGTCTTTAATTTCTTTGCCTGTACCATGACAAACTGGACAAGTTTGCTGAATTTGGAAAATCGCTTGACGAACGTGTATCGTCCCTGAACCACCACAATGACTACAAGTACTGGCTTTTGTACCAGCACGTGCGCCAGAACCGTGGCAACTGTCGCATTCTTTATAAGTTGGTATGGTGATTTGTTTTTTTAGTCCGCGAGCGGCTTCTTCTAGGGTGATTTCAACGCTGTATTGCAAGTCCGCGCCTTGATAGTTTTGTTGACGCGCACCTGCACCGCCAAACATTTGGCTGAAAATGTCGCCAAAATCAAAACCACCTGCGCCACCAAATCCGCCAAAACCACCGAATCCACCAGCACCTGCGCCCCCCATTCCACTTTCAAATGCAGCGTGTCCATATTGGTCGTATGCTGCTTTTTTCTGTGGGTCAGACAAAACTTCGTAGGCTTTTTGAATGTCCTTGAATTTTTCTTCGGCAGTTTTATCGCCTTGATTGCGGTCTGGGTGGTATTTCATTGCCAGTTTGCGATAAGCTTTTTTGATTTCGTCTTCGCTGGCTGAACGTGATACACCAAGTGTTTCGTAATAGTCTTTATTGCTCATAATAATTATTGTCAAAATAATAAATACAAAAGAATGCGTGCAATATGGGGTGTTTACTGGATAATTCAAGTGATTTTTCAGGCAGCCTGAAAATCTTGCAAAATAAAAACAGCGGAAGTTTTTAGGCTTCCGCTGTTTGGTTTGAATTAAAAACTATTCCTTGCGTGCATAAACACAGAAATAATCTTCATTAGGTCTTTCATATCTATTTGGCGGTGAAATAGAAATAAATTGCTCGTTAATATGAAAATCACCACCAATGCTAGCAAGTAGTTCTGTGCCAACGCAAGACATATTATCTTCATCATCTTCGGATATTTCGCCGTCAAAGATAACAATAAATTGAATAGTTTTATCTATTAAACCTATCCATATCTGTCTAATATTAGGTGTTATTGTTCCTAATAATACATCTTGGGAACAAATACGAAACCGATGTCCAAGATTGGTATATTTTAATTCGCACCACATAGAAATTAACCACCATTTTTAGTAGAACGTAGGGTGGGCAACAAGTGCCCACTTTACGCAGATTATTCTTTTCGTGCATAAACACAAAAATGATTTTCAGGCACTATATACCGTTCTGGATACGGAATAGATAGAAATTGTTCATTGATAAATAAATCGCAAAAATCAGAAACAATTTCTGTTCCAACGCAAGACATATTATCTTCATCATCTTCGGATATTTCGCCATCAAAAATAACTATGAATTGAATGGTTTTATCAACTAAACCAAGAAATATTTGTCTAATATTAGGCGTTATTTCTCCTAGTAAAGCGCGCTGTGAGGAAAGAAGTAAAGAAATCCTTGTTTCAGTATCCATTATTTCTAACCTTTAACTAATTGGATTTTGGGCGGGCAGGAACAATATGAGCTCCATTTTTACTGTAATGGACTGTTCCAATAGTTGTAGGAGTTTTATTTGTTCCGTCCTCTTTAATGTAATACCCAATATATCTACCGAAATCGATTCTTTCTTTTGAACCAGGCTGTCCTACTGGTATTTTTCCTATTTGTTGTCCTGTACCAAACTTAGAAGTTAAAGAGTTTGGATCAGCAGTCAAGATACTTCTGTTTCCACCAGCAGTTTTATACTCATTTGTTCCTTCAATATGCTTATTTTGCTTACCTGTTTCAATTTTGGTTTTAGAAAGATCTGTAGCACTATTTCCAGCCCTAGGCAAAGCATCAACTTTATTTGCCCCTTTTGCAGCTGCTTTGGCAACATCATCAGCATGTTTT
>JAFSQZ010000164.1 GCA_017446355.1 Neisseriaceae bacterium | reverse complement strand
GAACGAAAACATCGCCCTTTTGACAGGCGAGCGTGAACGTTTACAGCAAACCCTTGCTAAATTGCCTGATGTTAAAGTGTTTAACAGTGCAGCTAATTTTGTAACCGTGCGTTTACCCAAAGCCGAACAAGCGTTTGAAACCTTAAAACAAAACAAAATTTTGGTGAAAAAACTTTCAGGCAGCCACGCATTATTGGATAACTGTTTACGTTTAACCGTAGGCAAACCTGATGAAAACGATAAAGTTTTGGCGGTTTTGACAGAGCATTGCCAACAATGCGTTGCCAATAAACAAGTGGCTACGCCTTTAATGTCCTCTTTATTTAGCAAAAATAAAGCTGTGTATAAATGGTTAACGGTGGGTGTGGTTTTTGCATTGATAGCGATGGTGGTGGCTATTCTCTATTTTGCTTAATTTCAGGCTGCCTGAATAATTTTAATGGCTTATGAAAAAAAATATTTTGACTTTATTGAGTAGACGAGATGCGCAACATTTTTGGCGTTTGATGAAGTATGTTTCGCCTTACAAAATGCGCATTGTGTTGGCGTTGATAGCCATTATTGGCGTGGCACTCATTGAAAGCTATTTGGCAGCATTTATCGCGCCTTTGGTGAATATGGGCTTTGCTACGCCAACAGCAGCACCGCAGTTTACTGGTGAAGCACAAAATCTATTGCAAACCTTGTTGCGCTTAAAAGACCGTATGACCCACGCCATTTGGGGAACACCTGATAAAGTTTGGATTGTGCCACTGTTTTTTATTGTGATGATTAGTATTCGTGGTTTTTGTCGTTTTGCCAGCAGCTATTTGCTTTCTTGGGTGGGCGCAACGGCAATCAGTAAACTGCGCAATGATATGTTCAATAAAATGTTGCTCACTTCATCGCAATATCAACAAGAAAATGCTTCGGCAACCCTTTCCAGCCGTTTTTTGGTGCAAGCAGAAATTGTGATGAACAACGCCAGTAATGTGTTTATCACGGTTACGCGCGACAGTTTAATTGTTATCGGTTTGGTGTGTGTATTGGTGTATCTTAACTGGCAATTAAGCTTGATTGTGTTGTTGATGTTTCCCTTTTTATCACTCTTGTCTAAATATTACCGCAAACGTTTAAAAAGCATTCAGCAAGGCACACAATTGGGTTTGGGCGAAATGGCAACCGTGATTAACGAAACCCATCAAGGACATCGTGTGGTGAAATTGTTTAACGGTTATCCTTTGGTACAAGAGCAGTTTGCCAAAATCAATAATAGAATTTTAAATTTAACCAAAAAACTCAATCGCGCATCAGCGGCGCGTTCACCATTTAGCGAATTGATTGCTTCGGTGGCATTGGCGGTGGTGATTTTTATTGCTTTGTGGCAAAGTCAAAGTGGACACACTACCATTGGCGAATTTATGGCGTTTATTGTGGCAATGTTGCAAATGGTTACGCCGATTAAAAATTTAGCCAATGTCAGTATTCCGATGCAAGGTATGTTTATCGCAGCAGATAATGTTTGCGAATTTTTGGACACGCCTGATGAAATCAATCAAGGCAAATATCTTTTGCAAGATGTTTCAGGCAGCATCGTGTTTTCACATGTATCTGTGCAATATAAAAATCAAGAAAAACCTGCGTTGGACGATTTTAGTTTAATCATTCAGGCAGGTGAAAAAATCGCATTGGTTGGTCGTTCTGGCAGTGGCAAAAGCACTTTGGTAAACGTCTTGCCAAGATTTGTATTACCTGATTCAGGCAGCATTTTGTTAGATGGATACGATATTAACGATATTGAACTCAATAATCTTCGCGAACAATTTTCTTTGGTGTCGCAAGATGTGTTCTTATTTGACGATACTTTGTATCAAAACGTGATTTACGGTCGTCCTGATGCCAGTGATGAAGAAGTGCAAAACGCGTTAAAAGCTGCTAATTTATGGGATTTTGTTCAAAGTCAACCAGATGGTTGGCATATAAAAATTGGCAATAATGGTAATCAGCTTTCAGGTGGACAACGTCAGCGCGTTTCCATTGCTCGCGCCATTTTAAAAGACGCGCCTATTTTGCTTTTGGACGAAGCCACCAGTGCTTTGGATAATGAATCAGAACGCTTGGTACAACAAGCTTTAGAACGCTTGATGGCAAAACGCACCAGTATTATCGTGGCGCACCGATTAAGCACAATTGAGCAAGCAAATCGTATTGTGGTGATGGACGAAGGCAAAATAGTGGAAGTGGGTTCACACGAACAATTACTGGCAAAAGAAGGTTATTACGCAAAATTGCAACGTGGTGCCACGCATTAATTGTAGAAAACAGCGGAAGTTTTAAGCTGCCGCTGTTTGATTTGGAAGTTTCATTTATTGACTGAAACGATAAAAAAACAGGGGCTGTATTAGATTAACCCCAAAAGTTGCCAACTCACACCAATTTCGCAAG
>JAFSQZ010000163.1 GCA_017446355.1 Neisseriaceae bacterium | reverse complement strand
GTTTATCTGCTGCCATTCGTTTAAAACAATTAGCTGAAAAACAATCACGTGAAATCAGTGTTTGTGTATTAGAAAAAGGCAGCGAAGTCGGTGTGCACATTTTATCAGGTGCTGTTATTGACCCCATCGCACTCAACGAACTTTTGCCTAATTGGCAAGAATTGGGTGCGCCTTTAACTTGTGCAGTGAAACAAGACAAAACCTTATTACTCACCGAAAAAAATGCCATCACCATTCCGATTACTTTGCCCAGCTTTAATAATCAAGGAAACTACATCATCAGTTTGGGTTTATTGTGTAAATGGCTGGCTGAACAAGCAGAAAATTTAGGTGTGGAAATTTATGCAGGTTTTGCTGCCAGCGAAGTGTTGTACCACAATGATGGTAGCGTCAAAGGTGTGGCAACAGGTAATATGGGCGTAGACAAAGACGGTAATCCCACAGATGCTTTTCAGGCAGGTATGGAATTACACGCGCAACAAACCTTGTTTGCAGAAGGCGCGCGCGGTTCATTAAGTAAACAAATTATCCAAAAATTTCAATTAGATAAAGATAAACAAACGCAAACTTACGGTATTGGTATCAAAGAAATTTGGGAAGTGCCTGAATCTCAATGCGAAACAGGTTTGGTGATGCACACCATTGGTTGGCCTTTGGACAGCAAAACCTACGGTGGTTCGTTTATTTACCACTTGGAAAATCATCAAATTGCATTGGGTATGGTGGTTGCTTTGGATTACCAAAATCCGTATCTATCACCATTCAATGAATTTCAACGACTGAAAACCCACCCAGCCATCAGTAAAATGTTACAAAATGGACGACGCATTGCTTATGGCGCACGTGCTTTGGTAGAAGGTGGTTTGCAATGCTTGCCACAATTAAGTTTCAAAGGCGGCGCATTGATTGGCGACAGCGCAGGTTTTGTTAATGTGCCACGCATTAAAGGCTCACACGCTGCCATCAAATCCGCTATGCTGGCGGCAGAAGCCATCTTCCCATTGCTGGAAGAATTAGGCGACACGCTGCCTGAAAGCGGTAAAGAAGCAAGCAACTATCAAAATTTATTTGAACAAAGCTGGTTGCATCAAGAACTTTTCCGCGCACGAAACGTTCGCCCATCATTCAAATGGGGATTATTACCCGCTATGGTTTATACCGCTTTGGAAGAATTCATTTTCAAAGGTCGCACACCTTGGACACTCAAACACGGAGTTTCTTGCCACGAAAGTTTAAAACCCAGTCATCTCGCACAAAAAATTGATTATCCAAAACCAGATGGCGTGTTAACCTTTGACCGTTTAAGCAGCGTTTACTTGGCGAATATTGCGCACGAAGAAAATCAGCCAGTACATTTACGCCTTGCTGATGAAAGCAAAATGATAAACATCAATGCTACACAATATGCCAGTCCAGAAACCCGTTATTGTCCAGCAGGTGTTTATGAAATCATTCAAGAAGGCGAGCAAACGCGTTTACAAATTAACGCTGCCAACTGTTTACACTGTAAAACCTGCGACATTAAAGACCCTACTCAAAACATTACTTGGACGTGTCCAGAAGGGGGAAGTGGACCTAATTACAGCGCAATGTAAAACTTTTTGCTGATTTTGTTTACCTATTATTGTTGGATAAAATCAGCATTTTTTCTGATTTTTTTCAGGCAGCCTGAAAATAAATCAAAACAGTAAAATAAAAATAATGACTTTAAATTAAATTTAAATAAAAATAATGAGTTACTGCCAGTATTGCCAAAATCTGCCACCTGAAAGCAATAATCCCAATAAACATTATCACGATAATGAGTACGGTTTTCCTGAATATGATGACAACCGTTTATTTGAACGGCTCATTTTAGAAATCAACCAAGCAGGATTAAGTTGGACAACCATTCTCAATAAACGCCAACACTTTCAGGCAGCTTATGCGCAATTTGAGATTGCGCGTGTTGCCGCTTTTGATGACAAGGATATTCAACGTTTAATGAACGATGCCAATATTATTCGTCATCGTCAAAAAATTCAGGCAGCCATCAAAAATGCACAACGGATTCTTGAATTGCAACATCAATATGGCAGTTTCAAAAACTGGTTAGATGCCCACGCACATTTAAACGAAACCCAATGGCTTGCCTTATTTAAACAACAATTTGTCTTTGTTGGTAAACAAATTACTCGCGAATTTCTGATGAGTTTAGCTTATCTTGATGGCGCGCACGAAAAAACGTGTCCGATTGCGCGTTTGCTTGAACAACAAAGACAGTAAGAACACTTTGCAAAACACATTATTTTGAGTATTTCATAGAAAAGAGAAAAAACATTGTTGTAAGTTGTAAAAATTTTTTGTGGTGAAGACGCAAACAAAAGGATTATGATGATTGTAGACAATATTAGCCAAGCACAACGTTATATTGCGTTGCATTCTGATTTTGCCGTTGCGATGAATTTATTGCAACAGCTGGATTTTCATCAACTTAACGATGGCGAAATACCCACGAATCACCCAAATATTCGCTTATTTATTGGCGTTGAACCGATGCGGACGCGTGAAGTAGCAAAACCAGAGCAACATCGTTACCATATTGATATTCAAATACCATTAAGCAGTGATGAAGAATATGGTTGGCTTGATGTAGGCAGCCTGAAAAATGGTTTGGGTTACGATGAAAAACGAGATATTGAGTTTTTTGATTGCGCACCAAGCGTATGGATAAATGTCGGTGTCGGTCAGTTTGCCGTATTTTTTCCTAATGATGCCCACGCGCCATTGGTTGGTAATCAAACACATATTCGTAAAGCCATTTTTAAAATCCGTTGCGATAAATAAAATAAACAAACAATGAACAATCAATACACAAATCCATATGCACCAAAAAAATTTTCAGAAAAGAATAAAGAAGCCATAGAAACCTTAAAAAGGGTGCATAGCGAATGGTTTGCCAACCAAAAAATCATTAAATGGAAAGTCATCACACCACACCAAAAAATCTTTGCACAAGTGATGACAGCATTGATGGTAATCATATTCGGCATTGCCAGTATCGTTTTTTTGTTTGACGCATATCAGAAAAAAGGATTGAGTATGCAAACAGTTTTTATCATATTGGCATTATTCGTGTTGACAACGTGGTATCTGTACCGATTTTTTCAATACGAAACAATGCCCATTATTATTTATCGTCATCAACGCAAAGGTTTTTGTGGAAGCGGACAATGGAAACAAACCCTAAAATATGGAAAACAAAGTGCGCTTCCTGCATTCAGGCTGCCTGAAACAACGTTTAATAATGGTCAAGATGATATAAACACTTATGTTCAAATGCGAACAGCATTACAACAAGCGATTCACCAAGAAACAGGCTGGTCTTTTTTTTATGACCACAAAGCTTATAGAACCTTTGAAAAGGAATAAGTTTTCAAACATAAAATGATAAAATAAACCTTTCAGGCAGCCTAAAATTAATGAATAGCCCTTGATTTTTTTCAGGCTGCCCTTAAATAGACAATTCATTTGTCATGGAGAATAATTATGTCAGACGAAAATCCTATTATTTTTACCGATGCTTGCTGTGCAAAAGTGGCAGATTTAATTGCCGAAGAAAATAATCCCAATTTAATGTTGCGCGTATTTGTAAACGGTGGCGGTTGCTCTGGTTTCCAATACGGTTTCACTTTTGACGAAATCAAAAATGATGACGACTTTGCCATTCAAAAAGACAACTTAACTTTTTTAGTTGATCCAATGAGTTATCAATATTTAGTAGGCGCGGAAATTGATTACACCGAAGGTTTGCAAGGTTCACAATTTGTGATTCGCAATCCAAACGCCACAACAACTTGTGGTTGTGGTTCCTCTTTTTCCGTTTAACGTTTAACGATTCAGGCAGCCAAAATAAGCTGCCTGAATATTGTGGTACTGATAAAACAGTTTTCAGGCAGCCTAACTAAATAGGAAAATCAATGGCGCAACGTTCTAAATCTTCATCAGCTTGGTTACACGAACACGTGAACGATGCCTATGTGAAACAAGCACAAAAAGATGGTTATCGTGCGCGTGCTGCTTATAAGTTATTGGAAATTAACGAAAAAGACAAGCTGATTAAAGCAGGGACGGTTTTAGCCGATTTGGGCAGCGCACCAGGAAGCTGGTCGCAAGTGGCAGCAAAATTGGTGGGCAAACAAGGACGAGTGTTTGCTTTGGATATTTTGCCAATGGAGCCTATTGAAGGTGTGGACTTTATTCAAGGCGATTTTCGTGAAGATTCAGTGTTGTCTGAATTTGAACGATTATTGGATAACCGCCCTTTGGACGTAGTCATTTGCGATATGGCACCCAATATGGCAGGCAATGCCGTGATGGATCAAGCGAGAAGTTTTTACTTGTGTGAATTGGCTTTGGATTTTGCGCAAAACCATTTAAAAACAGGCGGTTCATTTTTGGTGAAAGTTTTTCAGGGTGCTGGATACCAAGAATATATGCAAGCGATGCGTGAAACTTTTGCTGTGGTACAAACGCGAAAACCTGATGCATCACGTAATCGGTCTAGTGAAATTTATCTTTTAGGTAAAAATAAACGCTGACAGTTTACTTGTGCTACTTTACAATTTACTCTCTTTATATTTTATAGATAGGAGCGTTTTCAGTGGGAAACGGTTTTAAAAATCTTATTATTTGGTTGATTTTGGCAGGTGCGATTTTTATGGGTATGAACAGTATGCATACCGAGAAAAAAGAAGCCAATTTAATTGAATACTCTCAATTTCTTCAACAAGTTAAGCAAGGTAATGTCAGTAGCGTTAATTTGGAAGGTTCGCCAGCAGGTTACGCGATTTCTGGAGAACGCAAAGATGAAAATAAAACCAAATTCACAACCAATGCGCCTTTGGACGATAAACTGATTCAAGTGTTGGAAGAAAATCAGGTGCGCATTAAAGTAACACCAGAAGAAAAACCCAGCGTATTCTTAAGCTTTTTAAGTAGCTTATTACCTGTTTTGCTGCTGATTGGCGTATGGATTTATTTTATGCGTATGCAAACAGGCGGTGGCAAAGGTGGTGCATTTTCATTTGGTAAAAGTCGCGCACGCTTATTAGATAGAGATGCCAACAAAGTTACCTTTGCTGATGTCGCAGGTTGCGATGAAGCCAAAGAAGAAGTACAAGAAATTGTGGATTACTTAAAAGCACCTAATCGTTATCAAAGTTTAGGTGGACGTGTACCACGCGGTATTTTATTAGCAGGTTCACCAGGTACTGGTAAAACCTTGCTTGCCAAAGCCATTGCAGGCGAAGCTGGCGTGCCATTTTTCAGTATTTCAGGTTCAGACTTCGTAGAAATGTTTGTTGGTGTTGGTGCCAGTCGTGTTCGCGATATGTTTGAACAAGCCAAAAAAAATGCCCCCTGTATCATCTTTATTGATGAAATTGATGCAGTCGGTCGCCAACGCGGCGCAGGTTTAGGCGGTGGTAACGATGAACGCGAACAAACCTTGAACCAATTATTGGTGGAAATGGACGGTTTTGAAAGCAATCAAACCGTTATCGTTATTGCAGCGACCAACCGTCCAGACGTATTGGATCCAGCCTTGCAACGTCCAGGACGTTTTGACCGTCAAGTAGTTGTTCCCTTGCCAGATATTCGTGGTCGCGAACAAATTTTGAAAGTGCATGCACAAAAAGTGCCATTAGATGTTAGTGTGGATTTAGCTACATTGGCGCGTGGTACACCTGGTTTTTCTGGTGCAGATTTAGCAAACTTGGTGAACGAAGCTGCCTTATTTGCAGGTCGCCGTAATAAAACCAAAGTAGATCAAAGCGACTTTGAAGATGCCAAAGACAAAATCTATATGGGACCTGAACGCCGCAGTATGGTGATGCACGAAGACGAAAAACGTGCTACTGCTTACCATGAATCAGGACACGCCATTGTTGCCGAAAGTTTGCAATACACCGACCCTGTACACAAAGTAACCATTATGCCACGTGGACGCGCACTTGGTTTAACATGGCAGCTGCCTGAACGCGATCGTATTTCTATGTACAAAGATCAAATGTTAAGCCAAATCAGCATCTTATTTGGTGGGCGTATTGCTGAAGATATTTTTGTTGGTCGTATTTCCACAGGTGCCGCCAACGATTTTGAACGTGCCACACAAATTGCGCGTGAAATGGTTACCCGTTTTGGTATGAGTGAAAAAATGTGCGTAATGGTTTATGCG
>JAFSQZ010000019.1 GCA_017446355.1 Neisseriaceae bacterium | reverse complement strand
TTTTTGATAAAACAACAGCGGAAGTCTAAAAACTTCTGCTGTTTTTTCAGGCAGCCAACGTTCTGTCATTCTGAATGAAGAAAAAAATCCCATTTATCCACACAAAGATTCTTCGCCTACGGTTCAGAATGATGCATTACCACATTCAGGCAGCCTGAAAGCGGTACGCGTTTTAAAAAGATTGCCACACTCGCTGCGCTCGTTCGCAATGACCGATTTTCTTCTTTCAGGCTGCCTGAAGAATTTTTTTGGTAAATTTTTTTAATCATTTTGGGATTTTGCAGGAAACTCTTTGGTAAGAACAGTCAACATAATAATAATAATAATAAAACGCTGCCTGAAAAACATTAAGCTTTCAGGCAGCGTTGGTTTTAGATAAAACGATTATTTATCGTCTTTCACTTCTTCAAATTCGGCATCTACCACGTCATCGTCTTTTTTCGCTTGTTTGGTTTCAGCACCGCCTTGATTAGCTTGCGCTTCTTGTTGTGCTTGGGCGTAAACGATTTCGCCTAATTTTTGACTGGCTTTGCCTAATTCTTCGGTTTTGCTGTCAATAGCGGCTTTATCATCACCTTTAACAGCTTCTTCGGCATCTTTCAATGCTGCTTCAATTTTTTCTTTTTCAGCTGCATCTAATTTATCGCCGTGTTCTTCCAAAGATTTTTTCACAGAGTGAATCAAGGCTTCTGCTTGGTTGCGACTTTGTACCAATTCCATCAGTTTTTTATCTTCTTCGGCATTGGCTTCTGCGTCTTTTACCATACGTTCAATTTCTTCTTCGCTTAAACCTGAAGAGCCTTGAATGGTGATATTAGCGGCTTTACCAGTGCCTTTATCTTTGGCAGAAACGTGCAAAATACCGTTGGCATCAATATCAAAAGTAACTTCAATTTGTGGAATACCGCGTGGTGCAGGTGCGATATCGCCCAAATTAAATTGTCCCAATGATTTATTGGCAGAAGCACGTTCGCGTTCACCTTGCAACACGTGAATGGTTACCGCAGATTGATTATCTTCGGCGGTTGAGAACACTTGTGATGCTTTGGTTGGAATAGTGGTGTTTTTATTGATGAGTTTAGTCATCACGCCACCCATTGTTTCAATACCCAAAGACAATGGTGTTACGTCTAACAATAATACGTCTGTACGACCGCCACCCAATACTTCACCTTGAATTGCTGCGCCCACAGCCACTGCTTCATCAGGGTTTACGTCTTTACGTGGTTCTTTACCAAAGAAGTCTTTTACGGCTTCTTGTACTTTTGGCATACGGGTTTGACCGCCCACCAAAATCACGTCATCAATTTCATCAATAGACAAACCTGCATCTTTTAAGGCAACGCGACAAGGTTCAATAGAACGTGCAATCAAATCTTCTACCAAGCTTTCAAATTTAGCGCGTGTGATTTTCAACACCAAATGTTTAGGACCTGCCGCGTCCATTGTGATGTAAGGCAAGTTAATTTCGGTTTGTTGACCGCTAGACAACTCAATTTTGGCTTTTTCTGCAGCTTCTTTTACGCGTTGCATTGCCATTGGATCGCCTTTTAAATCAATGCCTTGTTCTTTTTTGAATTCAGCAATGATGAAATCAATAATGCGTTGGTCAAAGTCTTCACCACCCAAGAAAGTATCGCCATTGGTTGCCAATACTTCAAAAGATTTATCACCATCAACATCGCTGATTTCAATAATAGAAACGTCAAACGTACCACCACCTAAATCATAAACCACAATTTTACGGTCGCCTTTTTCGCCTTTGTCCATACCGAATGCCAAAGCCGCAGCAGTTGGTTCGTTAATGATACGTTTTACATCTAAACCAGCAATACGACCTGCGTCTTTTGTGGCTTGACGTTGACTGTCGTTAAAATAAGCAGGCACGGTAACCACTGCTTCGGTTACTTTTTCGCCCAAATAAGCTTCAGCAGCTTCTTTCATTTTGCGCAACACTTCGGCAGAAATTTGTGGAGGCGACAATTCTTTGCCTTGTGCTTTCACCCAAGCATCACCATTGCTGGATTTGATGATTTCAAAAGGCATGGTTTCAATATCGCGTTGTACTTCTTTATCTTCAAATTTATGACCGATTAAACGTTTTGCTGCGTAAATAGTGTTTTTTGCATTGGTTACAGCTTGGCGTTTAGCGGGCGCACCCACTAAAATTTCACCACCGTCCAAGTACGCCACAATAGAAGGTGTGGTGCGTGCGCCTTCGGCATTTTCAATCACTTTGATTGAGCCGTTTTCAGAAATAGACACACAAGAGTTGGTGGTACCCAAGTCAATACCGATTACTTTTGCCATAGTTTGTTCTCCAAAAATCAACAATAATGTTTAGTTTATAAGAATAAAGATAACTTTTCAGGCTGCCTGAAAAGCCAGACAGTTTGTCTGTAACGAAAAGGAAAATAAGGCATAAGCAATGATTTTCAAGAGAAACAATAAAAATTTTTTGCAAACTGACATTTTTTCAAAACGCGTTTAATACTATTGTTATGCTTATCATCTTTTTGAATAAAGCAGAAAATCTTTATCTTTCATTTGCTTATATTTTTATTTTGCAGAACACAAGCAAAAATGACACGTTTGTAATCGGTTTTACGTTTTACAAAGATTTCAGGCAGCCTAAAAGATTGTTCAGGCTGCCTGAAAGATTGAATAATTTAATCAAAGTTCAGTTAAAGATTGGTATACAAATGTCCGAAAAGCATCAACCTCTTTATCGTAATATTGTTTGGTTAATGCTTGATTAGTGCTGCAAATAGGACGACAACCACTATCTTCAATAGACCAGCACCGCACATTAAATACCGCTTTGATTTTTCCACCATAAACAGCAGCGACATATTTGCATTGTTCTGCTCTATTGCCGTCCATTGACCAAAAACCACTGCTCATACTTAAATATTCTTCATCAGTAATGGTATCAATTGAAATGCCTTTTTCTTGCATTTTTTTAACCAAAAAAGAAACATTAAAAAGTACTATTGTGTTTTCCATTTTATATGTCCTGTAAAAAATTTAAAAAAATTGGCGACAGAGATGCTAGGGGTTCTTTGTAAAGAACCCCTGTAATAGTACTATTACAGGAATATTGAAGACTGAAACCTTTGCAAAACCCTACTTTGCACTACTCGTCATTTTGAGCGTTAGCGAAAAATCTTTATAAAACAAAGAATGAGATTCTTCACTTTTCTGCGAAAAGTTCAGAATGACAAATGGTGAATAAGCGTTTTGCAAAAGTTTCAGGCTGCCTGAAATGCTTTTTTAGGTGTAAAATTTGTCTGTTTGTTTTCAGGCTGCCTGAAAAATGTAGATTGTTTAATAATTAAAATTGGCATTAAGTTGCCAATTTTGTGTTTATTTAAGGAAATAAAAATGCCAGATTATCGTTCTAAACTTTCAACTCATGGTAGAAATATGGCAGGTGCGCGTGCGCTTTGGCGGGCAACAGGCGTAGCTGATGAAGATTTTGGTAAACCCATTATTGCCATTGCCAATTCGTTTACACAATTTGTTCCCGGTCATGTGCATTTACACGATATTGGTCAATTGGTGGCGCGTGAAGTGGAAAAAGCAGGCGGTATTGCCAAAGAGTTTAATACCATTGCGATTGATGATGGCATTGCAATGGGACACGGCGGTATGTTGTATTCGTTGCCTAGCCGTGATTTGATTGCGGATTCTGTGGAATATATGGTGAATGCACATTGCGCCGATGCAATGGTGTGCATTTCTAATTGCGACAAAATCACACCTGGAATGTTGATGGCGGCTTTGCGTTTGAATATTCCTACTGTGTTTGTGTCTGGCGGTCCAATGGAAGCGGGCAAAGTGATTGGCGCGGTGCATTTGGATAATACCATTCGTTTGGATTTGATTGATGCGATGGTTCAGGCAGCCAATGATAAGGTTAGCGATGAAGCTGTGGTGGAAGTGGAACAACGCGCTTGCCCAACTTGCGGTTCTTGTTCGGGTATGTTTACCGCAAATTCTATGAACTGTTTAACCGAAGCTTTGGGCTTGTCTTTACCTGGTAACGGTTCTTTAATCGCAACACACAGTGAACGCAAAGCCTTATTTTTAGAAGCTGGACGTTTGATTGTGTCGTTGGCAAAACGTTATTACGAACAAAATGACGAAAGCGTGTTGCCACGTTCTATCGCCACCAAAGCAGCGTTTGAAAACGCAATGAGTTTAGATGTAGCAATGGGCGGCTCCACCAATACCGTGTTGCACTTATTGGCAGCGGCAACAGAAGCTGGTGTGGATTTTAAAATGGCAGACATTGACCGAATCAGTCGTCAAGTGCCTTGTTTGTGCAAAGTTGCGCCCAATACACACGATTATTATATGGAAGACGTACATCGTGCAGGTGGCGTGATGGCGATTTTGGCAGAACTTAATCGCGCTAATAAATTGAATACTGATGTACACACCGTTCATTCAGGCAGCCTGAAAGAAGCTTTGGAAAAATGGGACATCACCAATCCAGATAACAGCGAAGCGTGTGAACGTTATAAAGCTGCACCAGGTGGTGTACGCACCGTTGCTGCCTTCTCACAATCCGCAAAATGGGAAACTTTGGATACCGACCGCGTCAGTGGCTGTATTCGCGATGTAGCGCACGCGTATTCCAAAGATGGCGGTTTAGCGGTATTGTTTGGCAATTTAGCCGAACGCGGTTGCGTGGTAAAAACAGCTGGTGTAGACGAAAGCATTTGGCAATTCAAAGGCAAAGCACGCGTTTTTGAAAGCCAAGAAGCGGCTGTGGAAGGTATTTTGGGTAACCAAATTCAGGCAGGCGACATTGTGATTATTCGTTACGAAGGACCAAAAGGTGGTCCTGGTATGCAAGAAATGCTGTATCCCACCAGCTACCTGAAATCCAAAGGATTAGGTAAAGTATGTGCATTGCTCACAGATGGACGTTTTTCAGGTGGTACATCAGGTTTATCCATTGGACACGCATCACCAGAAGCCGCAGAAGGTGGCAATATTGGCTTGGTACAAGATGGCGACATTGTAGAAATTGATATTCCCGCACGCAAAATTCATCTTGCCATTTCTGATGAAGAACTCGCTGCTCGCCGTGCCGAAATGGAAAGTCGTGGCAGTCAAGCTTGGAAACCACGCCAACGTGAACGCCAAGTTTCAGCAGCTTTACGCGCTTACGCCGCAATGGCAACTTCCGCCGACACAGGCGCGGTTCGCGATGTTTCACAAGTGGAACGTTAAATTAACCATCAAATCATTTCAGGCAGCCTGAAAGAAGAAAATCAGTCATTGCGAACGAGCGTAGCGAATGTGGCAATCTTTTGAAAACAACACGCACCGCTTTCAGGCTGCCTGAAAAAGTTTGCAACCATTTAGAGAAATACTTTTTCATTTGATTTCTCCTTGTTGTTGACGTTGGCGAATCACTTCATTGTTGATGATG
>JAFSQZ010000162.1 GCA_017446355.1 Neisseriaceae bacterium | reverse complement strand
TTGCCCAATCATTTTCTGGAACACAAGAAGCAAATAACACAAAAAAACCAAGAAAAAATAACGCTCCAAAATTAGCATCTAAAAACAACCAAGCAAGGAAAAGGCTAAAATTTTGCAAGGCAAATACAACCCTGAATTTTTTATCAATCGACAATTCGCCCCATTTTTTCTTTGACTTAACCATTTCCACCTTTCATTATGAACAAATTCACCAAAATCACGCAATCCAAAAACAAACGAGCAAATGATACATAACAATTAAAACTTTGTCAACAACTTTGAAACAGACACGCCGTGTAAGCCATATAATTGGTCGGAATCGTTACCGCCTACGATATAATCATCGCCATCTTTCCAATAATAATGTCATTTTGGTTGCTACCCATTAGCGTATCATTGCCAATATTACCTAACATAAATTGCGTTTTATCACCGTCCATCGCACTTACTTCAACGCCTTTTTGATTGGTTACAACATTCCATTGATGCAGATTTTTACCAAAAGTGAGTAAGGAATTATCACCAAGTTCATCGGCAAGATTAAGTAAAAGCGAAGTAACATAACGAGAACTACCTCCCACATTAGCATAACCCTCACCTGCTGCGGTGGTGTATTGCAAAGCGTCTTTGTTGTCTGCGAAAAAGTGCTCGTCATAGTGCTCATTGTTGGTAACTTTGTGATAATACCAATCATGCAACTGCTCAAATACAGCATCTTGCACCAATGGCTCACCGCTCAATTCTTCCAAACGCTTGGAGTCGAACTTATCAATAATCAAATCTACCCAAGAATCATCTTGATTGTTCAAGAGAGCGGAAATGCCAATGTCGATCTTGTCGAACATATCGTAAATTGCGTTTGATAATGGTTGTAACAACTCGATGATAAAGCCTTCAATGTTTTCGGCGTTGAAGTCGTCCAAAGGTATTGGCGGTCTATTAACACTTTCATTAGCAATAACACTAATAGCATCTCCTGTGTATAAAAAAATTCTTCCTAATGGAGATTTGTAACCACCTGTTGCTATGCCCAACAAACTAAACCCATCAGCCATAATACTTTGAGTGGTATTGATGTTTATTTGATGTTTTTCACTCCAATCTTCTTGGAAAGCATCAATATTGTTCATCAATCTAACAAAAGTGCTTGTAAATTCAGCACCAGTATTAAATTTTGATGCGTTACCACCTAATGGACCAGTAACCAATTCGCCCAAATGTTCTATTGCTAACGAAGCGGATGTAAAAGTATCTATTAAATACTTTCTCTTATTTTTGTCATTATCGGCTTTTTGATATGATTTAAATGCATTTATCATATTTCCTGTTTCCAAAAAGAAACCAGAAAATGCGTTAAAGAAATTTTCAACCAAAAAACCTGTTGTTGGTGTTGTCATAAAAAATCCTCCGTTATTGAGTATGTTGAACAGAATTTTTCTGTATTAAATGGTAAAAAATACAGAAAACCAAAGTATTTACTATCAAATAGATAGCATAAATGATTGAATTTCTATGTTGTTTATGGTACTTATTAACAAAGTAGTTGTAGTCATAAATCACTTTGTCATTATGCTTCATTTCATAAACAACTTGTTGATTAGAGAAAAAAAGCGGTATAATTACCAACGAGTACATATCAGGAAATTCATAGTATCTCACTGAAATATTCTTGTCACATGTATTACCTCGACCAAAATAACTTACCAATTCTTCGCTGCAAGAAGAATGAGGTTTAATACCACATATAAAACTACGACCCTCTTTATCTTGATTTTTTTCATCTTTATGTTTTTCTAATCTCATAAAATAATGAACATCACCAGAGCCTTTGCTACCACGAGGTGGATCATCTACGGTAATTCCAGAATAACTTTTGAGTTGATTGTAATTGACATCTACATCAGCTCTTAAACTCATACTATTCTCTAAAAACCAGTAAATCATTATCAAGGCAGAAATAATGAAAAGACCTTTCTTTGTCCAATCTTTTGCCCAATCATTTTCTGGAACACAAGAAGCAAATAACACAAAAAAACCAAGAAAAAATAACGCTCCAAAATTAGCATCTAAAAACAACCAAGCAAGGAAAAGGCTAAAATTTTGCAAGGCAAATACAACCCTGAATTTTT
>JAFSQZ010000161.1 GCA_017446355.1 Neisseriaceae bacterium | reverse complement strand
ATTCCCATTTATGGCGACATCAAATCCTTTGCCGAAGCGCAAACAGGTTTAGATTACGCAATCGCTGCCGCTGGCGTTTTCCTTAAACCTGTAAAATCGATTAAAGCTGCGGATAAAGTAAGTGATGCCGTTGATGCGGCGAAAAAGGTTGGAAAGGCGGCAGATAAGGTTGATGATGTAGGGAAAAACAGTAGTTGGAGTTCATATAGACCTGACAGAGAATTACCAAAAGACAAATACGGCAATAAAATCCCCGATAGTGAATATCCGCATACCCAACTTGGTACAAAAAATGGACGCAATGGCTCTTATACACAAGGTAGAGAATGGGGATACGATGATAATGGTAAATTAGTTCCCAAACGGGATATAGATTTTACTAATCATAGTCGTTCTGACCATACAAATCCGCACCAACATACATATACCCCCAATCCGACAGATGGAACTTACCAACGTGGGAAAGCCGAGCCATTGGAGTAGTAAAATGCATATCAGAGTTGATTTACCTAATGGGAAATTTACTAATGACTTTCCTATTGTTGATTTTATGAACTCTATATACAAAAAAAACTATGTATGGAACATTTCGTATATAGATTTTATTGCTAAAAATGGTTCATTTGATAATACTAATTACAGTATTGATAGTATAGAAGATGAAATAAACAATGCCAAACCCAATGGATTATTTGTTTCTTGGGATAAGTTGATGTTTATTTTAAAATCTGCATTTCAAATATATGATGTTACTATTTCTGCTTTTGAAAATGAAATGGAAATTATGAAATTTGAAATATTTGATTGTAGTTCAATAGAAATAACAACAGAAAATAACAAAATTGCCAATCAATTTGATAATGCAGTAAATATAATGAAAACTTATTTAGCAAGCATAGGGTGGGCAACTTGTTGCCCACCCGTTTTAATAGATTGAAAATATTTCATTTTTATTGTTAGATGTATTCAGTATACTGCCTGAAAATAATGATTAAGACGCGTGGGCAATAAGTTGCACGCTCTACGCTTGCTTCAAAACTTTGTAATGATTTTATGAGTGATAAAATACTTTTTGATCTTCCTATTCTGAAACCTTTGCAAAGGTTTCTACAATTTCACTCATTCACTTTTTGTAGATAATCATCTTCCCAAAGTTTTTAGAAAATTACAATAAAAGATTTCTGTTGAAATAATGATAACCACTTGGCATTGCCAAGTTTTGCCATAACGAAAATTCTGGTCAAAACGCCTACCGTCAACATTTAAACACTATTTATTGGTTTAATTGTTTTCATTATTCAGGCTGCCTGAAACTATCCAAACCCTTATGAAATCGCTACAATCCCAGCTTTTAAACCATAATAAGGAATGACTATGAACACGCAACATCATCGTTTAATTATTCTTGGTTCAGGTCCAGCAGGTTACACCGCTGCCATTTACGCTGCACGCGCTAATTTAAAACCTGTGTTGATTACGGGTATGGCGCAAGGTGGACAGTTGATGACCACAACTGAAGTAGACAACTGGCCAGCTGATCCTAATGGCGTACAAGGTCCTGAATTGATGGAGCGTTTTTTACAACACGCGAATCGTTTTGGTACGGAAATCGTGTTTGACCATATTCATACAGCACAATTGCAACAACGCCCTTTTAAATTGATTGGCGATATGGGCGAATACAGTTGTGATGCGTTGATTATTGCTACGGGGGCATCGGCTAAATATTTGGGTTTGCCCAGTGAACAAGCGTTTTTAGGAAAAGGCGTTTCTGCTTGTGCCACTTGCGATGGTTTCTTTTATAAAAACCAAGATGTAGCGGTGATTGGTGGAGGTAACACCGCCATTGAAGAAGCTTTGTATTTAGCGAATATTGCCAAACACGTTACCTTAATTCATCGTCGCGATACCTTCCGCGCGGAAAAAATTATGGTTAAACATTTAATGGAACGCGTGAACGAAGGCAAAATCACACTGAAAACCAATGCAGTTTTAGATGAAGTTTTGGGTGATGATTCTGGTGTAACAGGCGCACGTTTGAAATTTACAGATGGTAGCAGCGAAGACATTACCGTTAGCGGTATTTTTATTGCCATCGGACACAAGCCTAACACTGAACTTTTCAAAGGTCAGCTGGATATGGACGAGGTGGGCTACCTGAAAACAAAAGGTGGCAATGATGGTAATGTTGGTGCCACCAATATTGATGGCATTTGGGCTGCTGGTGATGTGAAAGATACGGTTTATCGTCAAGCGATTACCAGTGCTGCTTCTGGTTGCCAAGCGGCTTTGGACGTGGAACGCTGGTTAGACAGTCATTAATTATTCAGGCAGCCTGAAACGTTTTAAATTTTTTCAGGCTGCCTGAAATCACGATTTTGTAAACCTTATTCATATATGTATATCGGTCGTTTTGCTCCAAGTCCCACAGGTTCCTTACACATTGGCTCGCTGCTCACTGCGCTTGCGTCATATGCCGATGCTAAATCACAACAAGGTAAATGGTTGGTACGCATAGAAGATATTGACCCACCTCGTGAAGTCAAAGGTGCTGCCGATGAGATTTTGCACACATTAGAAAGCTTTGGTTTTGAATGGGACGATGGTGTTATTTACCAAAGTCGGCGACAACATCTTTATCGCGATGCACTCAATGAATTGATGGCACAAAACTTGGCTTATCCGTGTTTTTGTAGCCGCAAGGATTGGCATAATGCAGCAAAAATAGGCGTAGACGGTTTTGTTTACAATGGACATTGTCGCCCAAGCCTAATGTCAACTCATAAAATAAAGTCAACCCACAAACAAGCCGCGTGGCGCATTATCGTTCCTAATGAAAACATCACTTTTAATGATGCCATTATTGGTTTATACACACAAAATTTAGCACACGATATTGGCGACTTCGTTTTATTACGAGCCGATGGTTATTGGGCGTATCAACTTGCTGTTGTGGTAGACGATGCAGAACAAGGCATTACACATATTGTGCGCGGACAAGATTTATTGGTTTCTACACCCCGCCAAATTTATTTACAACGCTGCCTGAAACAAAAAACACCACACTATGCCCACTTGCCTTTATTGGTCAATCAACACGGACAAAAATGGAGCAAACAAACCCTTGCCCCCAAACTTAATCTCACGCAATGTGAACAAATTTTGCGTCAAGTAATGCACTATTTAAATATTCCTAATGCACCAAGTGTTAATCGTCCGCAAGACTTGCTGACTTGGACAATCCAACACTGGCAACTAAACCATTTACCCACTCACTCCATCAACACCGAAAAGGAAACAAAATGAACTTAACCGAAACCCTCATTTCCAGTGAACCCATTGAACGCACCAGTTTTTTACACATTAACCGCGATAAAATTCAATTACCCAATGGCAATATTCACGAACGCATTGTTATTCGCCACCCTGGTGCTGCCGCGATTTTAGCCATTACAGAAGACAATAAAGTGGTCTTGGTTCGTCAATGGCGACACGCTGTTGGTTGTGAGATGTTAGAAATTCCCGCAGGCAAACTGGACGCAGGTGAAGCTCCTGAAACGTGCGCAATGCGTGAATTGGGTGAGGAAACCCCATACACCGCTGAACGTATGGAATTGATTCACACCTTTTTCAGCGCACCTGGATTTTGCGATGAAAAAATGTATATTTTTCGTGCCATCAATATTCGCGTAGGCAGTGAACTCAATCCAGATGAGGACGAATTTGTGGAAACCGAGTTACTCACCAAAGAAGACGTTCGCCAAGCCATCAAATCAGGCAAAATTTGTGATGCCAAAACCATTATTGCCTTACAAACTTGGTTATCTGAACAGTAAACATTACAAAACACCGCATCACGGTGCAGTTTTAACCATCGTTAAAATCTTTGCAAAATACCTGATTTTAAATGTAATCATAAGCAACAATAAATGGCAAAGTTTTCAGGCTGCCTGAAAGATTAAAATAACCTAAACAATCAGGAGATTGCCACAGTTTGCTAACGCAAACTTCGCAAAGACAACTTAAATTCAGGCTGCCTGAATAAATACTGTCATTACGAGCCTTAACGAAGTTAAAGCGTGGTAATCTCCCAACTCCGGAGAACGGACTTTAATTGATGAACGACAATGATACAGATAAAATTAGGAAGATTGCCACGCCGTGATACGTGATCAATCACGACTCGCAATGACAGAAATTTTGAAAGATTTCAGGCAGCCTGAAAACTTTGTTTGACGAAGTCAAAACAAAGTTTCTGCGAGCGAAGTGAAGCTAAAACGAAGTTTTGATGAAATCAAAACGAGTTTCTGCAAGCGAAACT
>JAFSQZ010000160.1 GCA_017446355.1 Neisseriaceae bacterium | reverse complement strand
CGCATAATAACCACTAATCGCGATACGATGAGGAATACCACAAGCTTCAAAATGCAAAACTTCTAAATTCGCCCCCAATTCTATTGGGTGATCCACCAATTCCGCATAACAAGCTGCCTGAAAAGTATTCGGCGCAATTTCAGGCAGCGTGGTTTGAATACGCCAATCTTCGGGTAAATCTTGAAAAATAACCGTCATTGTTTCGCTGGTGTGTTCAGGCGAATAAAGAAACAAACACGAACCATCAATAAATCCACGTTCATTGTCCAACAAACTCGCACGCACCGATAAATCATTGGCATAAACCGTGTAACGAATGCAATATCGCCCATTTTTTTCAGGCAGCTGCCAAGTATTTTTATCTCGTTGCACCAATTCAATAGGACAACCATCACAAGTTGCCTGAATGGTCATTATATTTTTCGCAAAATCACGAATCATATAACTGCCTGCCACCCAGTTTGCCAACTTCAAAATAAGAGGTGTATCACATTGAAAATCAAAAGTTAATAAAACTTGCCATTGATGACAATGAGTTTGAGGTGTAATTGTGTAAGTGAACATAGTCTTTTGTTTAAAAATGTTAAGATTTGTTTATTTGATTTTAATCAAATAAATGGAAGAAAAATTTCGCTATCCTTGCAGAAATTGTGTTTTTTCCAGCACAAATGCGCTGTATTTAAGATAATTTGTTCGTTTTTTGCTTGGTAAAAAAGCCGAAAATCCTTTAAAATAACGTGCAAAGTATCTTAAATGTTTTTTACATTAAAAAACGTTTACAGCCTTTATGAATCCG
The DNA here is from genome assembly GCA_017446355.1 of Neisseriaceae bacterium. Taxonomy (GTDB): domain Bacteria; phylum Pseudomonadota; class Gammaproteobacteria; order Burkholderiales; family Neisseriaceae; genus RGIG3394. The sequence goes on along the minus strand of JAFSQZ010000160.1, from coordinate 11,288 downwards.
CTGCAATTTTCAGGCAGCCTGAAAATTAAAGCAAGTTTTTTGTTTTTTGTCATCCATATGGAGAACTTCATGGAAACGCAAACTTATAACTATAAAGTGGTGCGCCAGTTTGCCGTTATGACAGTAATTTGGGGTATTGTGGGTATGCTTGTTGGGGTACTCATTGCCGCACAATTACGTTGGCCGGTGCTCAATCTTGATTTTATCGGACCTTGGTTTCACTTTGGTCGTCTTCGCCCATTACACACCAATGCGGTGATTTTCGCATTCGGTGGTAGTGCGTTGTTCGCAACATCCTTCTATGTTGTCCAACGTACGTGTAACGTGCGCCTATTCGGTGGAAACATTCTGCCTGCCATCGTATTTTGGGGCTGGCAATTGGTTATTGTGTTGGCTGCCATTACGCTGCCATTAGGTTTTACCAGCAGTAAAGAATATGCAGAATTGGAATGGCCAATTGACTTATTGATTACCGTAGTTTGGGTGGTTTATGCCATCGTATTCTTCGGTACCATTGCAACACGTAAAGTGAAACATATCTACGTTGCTAACTGGTTCTATGGTGCATACATTTTGGCAATTGCTTTATTGCATATTGTAAACAACATTGAAATGCCCGTTAGCCTGATGAAATCTTATTCAGTGTATCCAGGTGCAATTGATGCGATGGTTCAATGGTGGTATGGTCATAATGCAGTAGGTTTCTTCTTAACAGCTGCATTCTTGGGTATGATGTACTACTTCGTGCCAAAACAAGCAGGTCGTCCAATCTACTCTTATCGTTTATCAGTGGTTCACTTCTGGGCTTTGATTTTCACCTATATGTGGGCAGGTCCACACCACTTGCATTACACTGCGTTGCCTGACTGGACTCAATCTCTAGGTATGGTATTGTCATTGGTATTATTCGCTCCTTCTTGGGGTGGTATGATTAACGGTATCATGACCTTATCAGGCGCATGGCACAAATTGCGTACTGACCCAATCTTAAAATTCTTGGTAGTATCTTTATCATTCTATGGTATGTCTACATTTGAAGGTCCAATGATGTCTGTGAAATCAGTGAACGCTTTATCTCACTACACTGACTGGACAGTGGGACACGTACACTCTGGCGCATTAGGTTGGGTAGGTTTTGTAAGTATCGGTTCTATGTACTACTTAATCCCACGCTTATTTGGTCGCAAAGAAATGTATAGCGTTAAATTAATGGATATCCACTTCTGGATTGGTACTATTGGTATTGTGTTGTACATCTCTTCTATGTGGATTTCTGGTGTGATGCAAGGTTTAATGTGGAGTCAATTAAATGCGGACGGTACATTAACTCATACCTTTATTTCTTCTGTGGCTCGTTCAATGCCTTATTACTTGATTCGTGTAATCGGTGGTGCTTTATACTTATCTGGTATGGTAATTATGGCCTACAACGTGTTCCGCACTATTTCACTAGGTAAAGCGGTTGATGCTGAAATTCCTCAGCTGACACAAGCGCAACACCACTAATGAAGCAGAAAGGCTACTAAAATGAAATTACAACAATTAGCTGAAGAAAAAGTGGGATTCTTGATTGTTTTCATTTTGTTGGTGATCAGTGTTGGTTTACTGATTGAAGTGGTACCTTTATTTTTCACCAAAGATGTGATTACGCCAACCAAAGGTGTTAAACCATATAACGCTTTGCAAGTTGCAGGTCGTAATGTGTTTCAGCGTGAAGGTTGCTACAACTGTCACTCACAAATGATTCGTCCATTCCGTGCAGAAACTGAACGTTATGGTCACTATTCAGTAGCAGGTGAGTCAGTGTATGACCACCCATTCCAATGGGGTTCAAAACGTACTGGTCCTGATTTGGCTCGTGTGGGCGGTCGTTATTCTGATGAGTGGCATCGTATTCACTTGTTGAATCCTCGTGAAATTGTGCCAGAATCTAATATGCCAGCATTCCCATGGTTGGCACGGAATAAGGTTGATCCTGACTCTGTTGTAGCGTCAATGAAAGCACTCAAAGCTGTTGGTGTGCCTTACACTGATGAAGAAATTGCCAAAGCTGCTGGTAAAGTGGAAAACAAATCTGAATTAGATGCAGTTATTGCATACTTACAAGGTTTGGGCTTGGTATTGAAAAACACAAGGTAAATAATCATGGATATAAACTGGGCTCGTTCCTTATTCACAGTAGGTGTTTTTGTAAGTTTTGTGTTGATTTTGTTCATCGTTTTGAATAAACGCAACAAGCAAAATTACCAAGATGTGGCGCAAAGTATCATAGACGATCCTGATGCACCACCAGGTAGCGAGGTTCAGTTTAACCATGAAGATGGAGCAAAATAATGGAATCACAATTCACCTCTCCTTTTTGGAGCTTCTATATCATTGGCATCATTGTGGTTAGCTTCTTGGCTCTTGCTTGGTTATTGTTGTCGCAAAACAAGATGAAAGTAACCAAAGATAAAGACGGAAAACCGCTAACCATGGGGCATGAATGGGACGGTATTGAAGAATACAACAACCCATTGCCTCGCTGGTGGTACTTATTATTCTGGGGTACTATGCTGTTTGGTATTGGTTACTTTATCGCTTACCCAGGTGCGGGAGACTTTAAAGGCTTGTTAAACTGGACTTCTCATAAGCAATATGATGAAGAAGTTGCCAAAGCAGAAGCGACTTATATGCCGATGTATAAAAAATATGCGGCAATGCCAGTAGAGCAAGTGGCACAAAATAAAGAAGCAATGACCATTGGTAAAAACCTATTTGATACTTACTGTATTCAATGTCACGGTTCAGATGCCAAAGGTTCACGTGGTTTCCCTAATTTAACCGATACTGATTGGTTATACGGTGGCACACCTGAAAAAATTCACGAATCTATCGCAAATGGTCGTTTAGGCGTGATGGCTTCTTGGGGTCCTATCTTGGGTGAAGAAGGTGTGCGTGATGCTGCAAACTACGTAATGTCTTTATCTGGTAAAGACCATAACGCAGAGTCTGCTGCTCGTGGTAAAGTACACTTTGATACCAATTGTGTATCTTGTCACGGTCCAGATGGTCGCGGCACATTAGGTATGGCACCTAACCTAACTGACGATGTTTGGTTATGGGGCGGTACTGAAAAAGCCATCTCTGAAACCATTACTGGTGGTCGTAACAACCAAATGCCAACTTGGTCTGGTTTCTTGGGTGAAGAAAAATTACACTTGTTGACTTCTTATGTATGGGGCTTATCTCACCCTGATGGTAAAGCATTAGCAACAGACAATGGTGCTGTTGCAGGAGCAGCTCCTGCTGCTGCCCCAGCTGCTGATGACCAAGCAAGTGTTAATTTTGAAAATGGTGCGTTAAATGTTTACTTTGCGACAGGTAAAGCAGATGTTGCTGCTGGTGCAGAGCAAGTGGCTGCTGACGTGGTTGCTGCAGGTAAAGCAGGTAAAAAACTGGTAGTAAGTGGTTATACTGACAGTACTGGTGATGCTGCTGCAAATGCAGAATTATCTAAAAAACGTGCGCAAGCTGTGAAAGCATTCTTGGTGGCGCAAGGTGTGGCAGAAGCCAACATTGAATTGCGTAAACCAGAAAATATCACTGGCGCAGCTGGTAACAATGCAGAAGGTCGTCGCGTAGAAGTACGTGTTGAAGGTTAATCTTCTTGCTAATTGAAAAAGCTGCCTGAAACATATTCAGGCAGCTTTTTTTGTGTTTGGTTTTGTTAGAATTTCATATTGTTTACACTTTTCTGTATGAATACCTAATTTACAATATTTTCCTAAAACGCACCCACAATGATTTTTCGCTTGAAATTATTTTTTTGTTGTACTCTTCTTCCGTTTTAGGCAGCCTGAAATCCTAAATAAGCCACGTTATTACGGTAGATTAAAGTTTTAAGTGCAACGCTTTAAGTGTTCAGAGAAGACTTCTTTCGGTGTTCGCCAGTTTAATGATTTTGGTTTTGCCGAAACTCAGTTTTGACTGTGTCAAAATTTTGTTTTCAGGCTGCCTGAAATATTTCAAAATTTCTGTCATTGCGAAACTTGACGATAGTCAAGTCGTGGCAATCTCCTGATTTAATCTGCGTCAGTGCCATTTATCAATCAAAGTCTGTTCTTCGTAGTCAGGGGATTATCACGCATTCATTTCGTTAATGCTCGTAATGACAGTAGTTTTTTGGCTACGCCAAAACTTCGTTTTAGCTTTACTTCGTTCGCAGAAACTGCGGTTTAATGACTTCGTCATTTTCTTTTATTCGCTTTGCGAATAAAAGATTTCACTTCGTGAAATAAATCTTGTTTTAGCTTCGCTTACGCTTCGCAGAAACTTCGGCTTGTTTGCTAACGCAAACCTTTTATTTACTTCGTAAATAAAGATTTTTGACTTCGTCAAAAATAAACCTTGTTTTGGTTTCGCCTAAACTAACGGGCAATTTCGCGACTAATGATTGATACACTTCGCTCTAACACAATGGCAATTTTTCTTAATGTGAATTTGTTGTCAAGATAGCATTGTATGTGGTATTTTCCTAACTCGGTGAGATGGTTGTAAGTCATAATATTTCTTTTTGACTAAAAAACGTTAAGCCTATGAACTATCCCACTTTCGTGCAATCCAAGTGTTGCACTTAAATGTTTAATCTGCCCTGCCTGAAAACTGTAAACATCTCTGAAAAAAGCCATCGCTGTTCAGAGATGTTTGTTCACTTATTCATAATAAGGTGTTTTATGGACCATCTTCATTTTGCTCAAAGTTTTCGCGAAGCCGCGCCTTATATTCAATATTTGCGCGGAAAAACCATCGTGATTGGCATTGCCAGCAATTTATTAGACAACGCCACGCTCAATGAGATGGCAACAGACTTTAATCTCATTGCTGCTTTGGGGGTGCGTTTGGTTTTGGTACATGGTTGCAGCACGCAAATCAATGCTTTATGTCAAGAACACAAACATCAAATCAGTTTTCACCAACATCGCCGCATCACTGATTTAACGGTTTTACACTATGCTAAACAAGTTTGTGGACAAATTCAGTTTGATTTACAGGCAGCCTTATCATTGGGCTACACCCACGCGCCACAAAAACCACCACGCTTACGCACGGTAACAGGCAATTATTTAACCGCCAAACCTTTAGGGGTTTTAGACGGTATGGATATGCAATACACAGGTATGGTGCGCAAAGTGGACACGCAAGCCATTGTTCAAAGTTTGGACACACAAGCCATTGTGATTGTTAGCCCTATTTCTGCTTCGCCAATTGGACAAAGTTACAATCTTGCTATGCCTGACACAGCACGAGCTGTTGCAGTGGCTTTGCAAGCGGAAAAACTGATTTTTCTCACCGAAGACAGTGGTATTTTAAATCCGCAAAAACAGTTAATTTCCAATTTAACCGTCCAAGAAGCGGAACAACTTTTAACACAAGACTTGCCTCTTTTTCATCAACAAGTTCTGTTATCCAACGCCATTGAAGCCTTAAATCACCACATCAGTCGTGTACACATTCTTTCAGGCAGGGAAAATGGCAGTTTAATTAAAGAATTATTCACCAGACAAGGCACTGGCACGTCCATTGCGCAAAACAGTTTTATCCAAATTCGCCCTGCACACGAACGAGATATTGCTGATATTATTTCCTTGATTCGTCCGCTGGAAAATCGTGGTATTTTGGTACGGCGCAGTAAAAGTTATCTGGAAGACCATATTCGCGAATTTTCTCTATTAGAACACGATAACCAAATTTATGGTTGTGTGGCACTAAAAACCTTTGCTGATGCAAAAGACAGTGCGGAGTTGGCTTGTTTAGTGGTGTCCGACCGTATTCGCGATGCAGGTTATGGCGACCGTTTATTAACACACGTCATCAATGAAGCCAAAAAACAAAACAAAACCAAGCTTTTTGCCTTATCCACTCAAACCGCCGATTGGTTTTTAGAACACGGCTTTCAGGCAGCACAGCTTAATGACTTACCCGCATCACGCCAACAGGAATATCACCAATCCGCGCGTCAATCTAAAATTTTTATACTGCCTTTGTAAACCATAAACCCACTTTTCACATCATTAACAAACATTATTCAGGCAGCCATTAGAAAGACCATTATGACCAAACGCCGAGCTTTTCTCACACTCGTTATTTTATTTTCTTTATTATTCATTGCCTTAATTGCTGCGGGCAGCTATTTATTGTCCATACAAAGCAAACAATTTGGCGTGGCAGCATTTTTATTTGCCTTTGCTGCTGCTTTTGGACAAATCGCCTCATTGGCGATGTATATTCGTTATGTTGCACGTGATAACGCTTTAAAAATGCAACAAAAACAAGAAAAGGAAAAATCTGTATGAAAATAGCCACTTGGAACGTCAATTCACTCAATATTCGTTTACCACACGTAGGCAACTGGCTAGCGGAAAATCAGCCCGACATATTGGCGTTGCAAGAATTAAAATTAGAACAAAACAAATTTCCAGAAGCAGCCTTAAAAATAATGGGTTGGAACGCTGTTTGGGCAGGACAAAAAACCTATAACGGCGTTGCCCTAATCAGTCGCCACGAGATAAAAGACGTACACACAGGGCTGCCTGAAATGCCTGATGACCCACAACAACGTGTCATCGCTGCCACCATTAACAATATTCGCGTTATTAACGTTTATTGTGTCAATGGCGAAGCTTTGGACAGTCCAAAATTTCAGTATAAAAAACAATGGTTTGCAGCACTCAATCACTTTGTTGCGCAACAACTTACCCAATATCCAAAATTGATATTATTAGGTGATTTCAACATTGCGCCTACTGACAATGATGTTTACGACCCCGAAAAATGGCGTGAACACATTCACTGTTCCAGCCAAGAACGCGCGTGGTTTCAAGCTTTATTGGATTTAGGTTTACACGACAGCTTACGTCAAAAACACCCAAACGGCGCGTTTTACACCTGGTGGGATTATCGTGGTGCAATGTTTCAAAAAGGTTTAGGTTTACGCATAGACCACATTCTTATTAGCGACCCATTAAACAAATGCTTACAAGATGTTATCGTAGACACCCAAGAACGCAAAAAAGAACGCCCCAGCGACCACGCGCCTTTAATGGCAACTTTTCAGGCAGCCTGAAAATATGGCAAACGATTTTGCACAACGCCTCATTACTTGGCAACGCCAACACGGACGGCATAACCTGCCTTGGCAAGTTCGCAATCCTTATTGTATTTGGCTTTCAGAAATTATGCTGCAACAAACCCAAGTTGCCACCGTATTAGACTACTATCCACGCTTTTTAGCGCGTTTTCCCAACGTCAAACAATTAGCCCAAGCATCGCAAGACGAAGTGTTGCAACTTTGGGCAGGTTTAGGCTATTACAGTCGCGCAAGAAATTTACACATCGCCGCCCAACAAATCGTTCACGATTTTGGTGGGCAATTTCCGCAAACACGAGTGCAATTAGAACAACTCAAAGGCGTAGGACGCAGCACTGCCGCCGCCATCAGTGCCTTTGCCTTTCATCAACGCGAAACCATTTTAGACGGCAACGTTAAACGCGTGATTTGTCGCGTATTTGCCCTTTCAGGCAGCCTGAAAGACCGTGCGTTTGAACAACACCTTTGGCAATTCGCGCAAAACCTGCTGCCTGAAAAACCAAAAGATATACCAGCTTATATTCAAGGCTTAATGGATTTAGGCGCAACAATTTGCAAACGCAGCAAACCACTGTGCAACGCCTGTCCAATGAATGACATTTGCCAAGCCAAAGCGCAAAAACTGATTGATGAATTGCCACGCAAAAACGCCCCAACACCCATCAAAACCCTCACTTTATTTTGGGCAATTATCCGCCGTAAAGATGGCGCGATTTTTGTCCACAAACGTCCACAAAAAGGTATTTGGGCAGGTTTATATTGTGTTCCCTGTTTTGAACAATTAAGCGAATTAAACCAATTTTGCCAAACACACCAGCTGCCTGAAAATGGTGAAGAACAAGCCCCTTTCACGCATCGTTTAACTCATCGCCTATTAGAAATCATCGCCTTTGAATACCACGTTACCCAAGATTTCAGGCTGCCTGAAAGTGAATGGATAATGTATCATCACCAACAATCGCCACTCGGCTTGCCCAAGCCCTTACAACAATATCTTTCCCAAACCAACCCAAAAAAAGCAAAATGACCACACTACTTAATCACACCACCATCAGTGTTTCCGAACTCAACGCCATCGCCAAAAACCTTTTAGAACAACATTTTTACGGCATTTGGGTCAGCGGTGAAATCTCCAATCTCACACGTGCCAGCAGTGGGCATTACTACTTTTCACTCAAAGACCAAAACGCACAAATTCGTTGCGCCCTATTCAAATTCGCCGCAGCACGTCTAAATGTGCCACTCAAAGAAGGCGACCACATTGAAGTATCAGGCAAAATCAGCATTTACGAAGCGCGTGGCGAATTTCAAATCACCGTCAACGACATACGTCAAATCGGATTAGGGCAACTCTTTGAACAATACGAAAAACGCAAACAACAACTCCAAAACGAAGGCTTATTCGCCCCAGAACGCAAACAACCGCTGCCTGAAAAACCACGTAAAATCGGCATCATCACCAGTCTTGCCGCCGCAGCCTTACGCGACGTTTGCACCACCTTACGCCGTCGCGCACCACACATTCCCATTATCGTCTATCCCACCAGCGTTCAAGGTTCAGGCAGCGAACAACAAATCGCCCAAGCCATTCAAATTGCCAACGAACGCCGAGAAGTAGACATTCTCATACTCTGTCGTGGCGGAGGCAGCATAGAAGACTTATGGGCATTTAACGAAGAAATCAGCGTTCGCGCCGTTGCCGCTTCAAAACTACCCATTATCAGTGGTGTTGGACACGAAACCGACTTCACCTTATGCGACTTCGCCGCCGACATTCGCGCTGCCACGCCCACTGCTGCCGCCGAATTAGCCAGTCCAGACATCGCCCAACTCATTGCCAAAATCCAAAACATTCAGGCAGCCTTAAACCAAGTATTACAACAAAAATACCAAAACGCCAGCCAAAAAATAGACTTTTTCAGCCAGCGTCTTTTGCACCCAAAACAAAAACTCATTCAACAAAAACAACAACTTAAACAACAAACCACACAACTAAAACACGCCATTGGGCAAAAACTCACCCAAAAACACCACCAATTTACCCAACAAACCCAAACCCTACAACAACACCGCCCCAACATCCAATTAACCCAACAAACACTCCAACACATTCAGGCAGCCTTAAACCAACAAAGCCAACACATTTTATCAACAAAAAAACAACAACTTAACGAACAAACACACCTACTTAACGCCATCGCACCGCAAAACATCTTGCAACGCGGTTACGCCATTGTTCAAAACACCAAAGGCAAAGTCATTACCGCCGCACAACAAACCCAAGCAGGGCAAACCCTCGTATTAACCCTTGCACAAGGCAAACTAGATGTCCAAGTTGCCAAACAACAAGGACAAAACGATTTGTTTTAACACTCATTAAACACCAACAAAATCAATGCTTGCATTGCCTCCCCCCCCCGCGTTTATAATATTGCTGATTGAATTGTTTAAAATAGGAAATAAAAAAATGAACAACAAAAATTACATTCTCGGTTTGGATTTAGGCATTGCGTCTGTGGGTTGGGCGTGTGTAGAAGTGGATATTTTTACCGATAAAGACGGTAAGGAGCAGGCACAGCCGATAGGTTTGATTGATTGTGGTGTGCGTTGTTTTTCTGCTGCCGAAGTGCCGAAAACGGGGGAAAGTTTGAATGCGGCTCGCCGTGCGGCACGCAGTCAAAGACGCACCATAAAACGCCGTGCATCTCGTATGCGTGAAGTGCGTAAGTTGTTGTTCAAACACGGTTTATTAACAAAAAATGAGTTTCAGGCTGCCTATACGCAAAATACACAAGACAAAACCTTTTTCAAAAAACGCAATCAGAAGTTATTAAACAAAATCAATTCCGTCATTGCGAGCGAGCAAAGCGAGCGTGGCAATCCCCTGATTACAAAGAATAAAACGAACGCTTGTTGCAATCAGGAGATTGCCACGCCGTGCATTTGCACGGCTCGCAATGACAGTGTAGCCGTAGGGTGGGCTTCCCAGCCCACCACAACGCCGACAGGCGTTGATAATGCAGTTTCGGTGGGCAAGGATGCCCACCCTACAACAGTTTCAGGCAGCCTGAAAGATAATGAAAAAGCCTTTTTTTCTAATGTTTGGCAGTTGCGAGTGAAAGCCTTGCAATGCAAATTAGAAAGAGCGGAATTTGCGGCGGTGATTTGTCATTTGGTCAAACACAGGGGTTATCTTTCTACAAGAAAATCGGAACGCAAAAATGCGGACGCAGAAACGGGCAAAATGCTAAAAGGCGTTACGGAAAATCATAATTTATTAGAAAATAAAGAATATCAAAGCCCTGCGGAAATTGCGGTTTATAAATTCCTAAAAGAACACGGTCAAATGCGAAATAAGCAAACACTTGCTTACAAACGCATAACCAAAGGCGAAAACAAGGGGCAGTTTGAATTAGACGCACAGGGGCAGAAAATTCCCATTATTAAAGACGGCGTTCATCAAAAAGAAGGCTCTTATCTGCACACCTTTAACCGTCTTGATTTAGAAAACGAATTACAACTGATTTTTGAACGCCAAAAATCTTTTGGCAATGAGTATGCGGATAAGGCTTTATGCCAAAAAATCAAGCATATATTGCATTATCAAAAACCTGCCCTGCAAGGGGACGCTTTGAAAAAAATGTGGGGCAAATGTTCGGTTTATGAAAATGAATTGCGAGCACCCAAAGCGTCTTATTCAGGCGAACGCTTTGTGTGGATTTCTAAACTGAATAATTTGAAAATCAACAATAAACCACTCACGGAAGAACAACGCTTGTTGCTCAAAGAATTGCCGTTTGAACAAAGCAAACTCACCTTTACGCAAGTGCGTAAAAAATTAGGGCTTGCAGACAATGCAACATTTAATTTATGCCGTTATGTGTATGATAAAGACAAAACCGCAGAAGAAAATTTGAAAAAATCCGAAGACGCAACACTGTTTGAAGCGAAGTTTTTTAATGAACTCAAAAAAGCCTATAAAAATTTGCCGAATGAATGGGGCTGCCTGAAAGATAATTTTGCAAAATTAGACAAAATCGGCGAAGTTTTGGCGTTTTACAAGGAAGATAACGACAGAAGAAAACATTTAAGCGATTTTTCTAATGATGAAATTGAAGCGATTTTGGAACTTAATTTTGACAAATCGCTGAATTTATCG
>JAFSQZ010000018.1 GCA_017446355.1 Neisseriaceae bacterium | reverse complement strand
GCTTCTACTTTTGATGGTCCTGTTACATCACCAGCGTCAACAACATCACCAGCTTCAGTTTTCCAAGTACCATCAGGTTGTTGGATTACTTTGTTGCCGTCTTTGTCTTCGGCTACGATTTGGGTGGTTTTGTTATCAACATTTACGTTGTAAGTTACTTTGCTTACCAAGTTGTCATCTGTTGTAACTTCCGCTGTTGTACCAGCACCATCTACAAAGTTTACTGTGTCGTATGGTTTCACAAAGTCAACTGCTTCGCCGTTGCCTTGTAAGTTCCAACCTGAATTGAGTACATCTCCCAATGTCGCAGCTTCTGATTTTTGTGCGTCAGTAAATGTTGGCGCAGCTTGAGCTGTTGTAGGTGTGTCTTTGTCTATTTCAGGCAGGTGTCCTTTTAAGTTAGTGATTTGAGTTGGATTACCCTCTTTATCACCTACTTTAATGTTATCACCTTCATTTGTGATTTTTGGACCATTTTCATCGCCAAATTGTACGCTATCAAAGATTGGGTTTTCTGCCATTTGGATTTGGATTTTTTCATCGTCCACAACAGTTTGCAAGTTTTTAGCAGAGTACTCACCTGCTGTTGCAGCATCTTCATTGATGTCCAAATTTTTAGTTGTTGTTGAACCAATCACTGCGATTGATTGACCCAAAACGCGACCTAAACCGTCTTCTTTTGTTAAATCAGCATCACCATTTGCGCCTGTGTCTTTATTGCTGTTTGCTGTGAATTTAATTGGATTTGATGCAACGGCGTAAAGTTGGCTACCATTGATGGCATCGGTTGAAGTTGGTGCGATTTGACCTGCTGCAACGTTCATAATACGGCGTTCTGCGCCAGCGGAACCCACAGATACACCACCCACTGAATCATTGCCTTGGAAAGCACCTTCATATTTAACGATGACATCGCCATCAGATTCCCAAACATTTGTTGTTGGATTTAATTTTCTGCCACGAATTTCGGCTTTGGTTACTTCACCGTATGCACCGCCTGTGGTTGTATCACCTTCTGAACCGTCAGCTTTTAATGCTTTGGCAGAAACGTCTGGACTTTCACTGCCGTGCGCCATAATACTGCGGTCGCCCAAATAAACAGAGTTATAAGCTGTGCCGTCAGCTGTTAATGATTGATAACCAGTGATAAAGCCGTTAGCGTCTTCGATGGCAACAGGTTTACCATCATCACCCAATTTTGCATTAACGTAGTTACCGATAACGAAAGTATTTGGGCTGGTAACGTTGTTGTAGTTACCGATTGCCCAGCTGTTTTCAGCTCCAGCTGTGTTTTTAGTATCTGAATTATTGAGTTGACCAACATAGTTAACGGCACCAATTGCACCTGAATCATTGGCTTGCGCCAATGATAATGCACCGATTGCGGTACTGTTTTCACCACGTGCATTGGCTCGGTCGCCAACAGAAGTTGATGAAACGCCTAATGCAGCTGAATAATAACCCAATGCAGTTGAACGTTTTTCTAATGCTGTTGACATTGCACCAACAGCAGTTGTTTCAACAGCGTCTGTATCTGGTGTAAAGGTACTTTTTTCGTAATAATCCCCTGTATCTTGTACTTGTGTTTGCACACCTTTACCAGCAGTTGCACCCACACCAATTGCGGTTGAACCTTGTGTCAAAGCTTGTGCGTGTGGCGAAATGGCAGTTGATGCTGCATCAGCGGCATATGTTGGACGGAATGCTTCAATCTGAACACCGTTAATATCTACTTGTCCTGCTAATCCTTTACCTTCTAGTTTTTGATAACCTGTATACGTAAATTTTGCATTAGAATAGCCAGTAGCATTACTGAGTGGACCACTATCATCACCACCGATGGCAACAGCACCACGACCAGTAGTTAAACTATCATTACCAATAGCAGTAGATTGCAATGCATCAGCACGAGTACGCGCACCTAACGCCAACGATTGACCACCATTGGCATAACTGTAATAACCAATAGCTGTTGCTGCTGAATCCATTGATGATGCGCTGTTATTATTGGAACCAATAGCTGTTGCGTGCGCACCTAACGCCATTGTACCTACTGACAAACCTGAACCTGGAGTTGTTGCAGATGCATCATAACCAAGAGCAACAGATTTATATGCCGTTGCTTGAGTAGCACCTTCACCAGTCCAAGTACCACCAATGGCAACAGATTTATTTCCAGCTTCTGCACCTGCACCAATCGCAACAGCAGAATCTACTTTACCAACAGTATTAACAATTTTTGCTTCGTTACCTATGATGGTGTTGCGACCATTAGAATTTGCTTTTTTATCGGCTACTGTTTCACCATTTACACCAATCACAAGGTCAGATTTGGCATTGTAGGTATCACCATATCCAGCACTACCTACATTTGTACCATCAACGTTTGCTGCACCTGCTATGCCTGCGGTCGCTAATAAGGTTAAAGCTAATGCTTTTTTCACTGATTCAATGCTGCCTGATGCAATCACGGCAGATTTGCCTTTTTTGCCACGCGCCATAGCAATCTCTGCTACGGCTTGCCAAGTTTGTGTTGATTCATTCCAAATCACACGATAGCTTTTATTCATCGCTTTTACTCCATCTTTAACATAAAACTAACGTAAAAAAACTATTCAACCATTTACCACATTTACCACAGGCTTTGCCTGAAATATTGCTTTGCCTGAAATATTCAGGAGATTGCCACGCCTTGCATTCGCAAGGCTCGCAATGACGGGTATTTTATTCAGGCTGCTTTTATTTAATCTGTCATTGCGAAGTTTGCGCAGCAAACTGTGGCAATCTCCTTGATGCAACAGAAACTGTTTATTCAAACTGCCCTGCCTGAAACTTTTGGGAGATTGCCACGCCTTGCGTTCGCAAGGCTCGCAATGACAAATATATTTCAGGCTGCCTGAATGGTGTTCAAGCGGTAAATGGTCTTTTGAACACTCTGAAATGAGCAATTTTAATACCATCTTTGTTTTTTAGAAATACCTACAAAATGTGTCATTTGGTATCGCATTATGCGAAATTTGATTATTAACTTATTGTTTTATAAAATTTTATTTTTGAAACTTAAAATAGCGATGGGAGAAAACACGCGCTTTAAAAGACATAAAAATAAAATTTCGTTATTGTTTCTTTTACTTAATTGCGCAATATTTAATTTGAGAACATATTTGTTGTTTTTGAATTTGACGCAAAAAAAAATAAATAAAAACAAATAGTTAGCTTAAATTTGCTTGTTTTTGATAGTTTTAAGATATTGTTGTTGTGTTTTTTATAGATATTGTTGATTGTTGTAAAAAACTGACAATTCTTGTCTTTACATGTTTTGAAATTTTTTTTCAGGCTGCCTGAATTCAATACTCGTCATTGCGTTGTTGCGTAAGCAAACTGTGGCAATCT
>JAFSQZ010000159.1 GCA_017446355.1 Neisseriaceae bacterium | reverse complement strand
TATACGTGTGCTGCGGTTAACACAATAAATTGAACGCCGTTAATCTGTATTAAATCCCCTGCGTGTACATCAGGATTAAAATCACTTGGCACTTCCTTTGCGTTTAACAACACATTACACATCGCATTTAATTGCGCTTGTGTTTTGTGTGGCGTAAAAATCACCGTTTTACCAGTGCTGTTTTGACTTTGAATAATCGCGCCTTTTGCGTCTAAACTGCGATAGCGTGGCACTTCATACGTACTTAAAAAATCGCTTTTGAACGTAAGGTCTATTTGATTTTCGGATAGATGTTTTGGCTGTTGATTAAATAAATCGGAAACGCGCCAAAAAGCAAGTGCATTGTTTTTAGAATGCCACCGAACAACGCCCCCTTGCTCTTGGCATACACGCGCAATTAAACGACTTGGTACATCGCCTTTATACGCGTAAAACTTTGGCACTGAAAACGATTTTTCAACGGTAGATTTACCACCGCAAGCGTTATAAATAGCTGATAATTCAGTGTTTTCTTGAATAACCGCGCGACTTAAAGATTGCCCAATGCTCGCACTGTTTTCGTGTAAGGCAATGACTTCACGAACCTTAATCAATTCTTCGTTGTTATACGGCGCAAGCGCGTCTTTTACGTACACAATTTTAACGGCGGTTTGCTCTTTGCCAACTTTTAAAACCTTGTTTTCCAATAAATAAGGCGCGTATTGCTCATTGATTTTTACCTTAAACTCAAACGTCAACGGCACTGGCTCTAATGATGTTCTTAACGTGGCACTTAATAATTCAGAAAAAGAAATTGCTTGTCCGTTTTCAAGTGTGATTAACATTTTCAGGCTGCCTTAAAAATTATTCTTCGTCTTCTTCGTTTTCTTCTTCACCATCACCACACAAGGCTTGCGCGTAAATTTCTGCGTCATCTTCATCAAAGCCCATTTGCTCCTTTAAAAAATGCGTCATTGTTTTGGTATCCGCGCCCAATTCTTTTAAGGCAGTAATATTTTGTAAAATCGTGGCAGCTGCCATATTTTTACGCTCGCGCGTTTCTTGATTTTCGCGCTCTAATGCACTTGTTGCACCATTAAACACAATTTCATAAGGGCGTTTACCGACTTCAAAAATACCGCCAAATTTTTGCGCACAATGCACGTCAATAATATGATGCACCCAATCCGTAACCGCTTGCCTAATTAAGCGTGAACGTTGCCCACTTTGCGCGGAAATACGGAAAAAACCACCATCACCAAGCCCACCGCTTAACAAATCCGAAAAGCCCAACATAGACAAATCAAGCCCCAACGCCCCTGCTAGCATTTTTGCATAAAACAACACATCTTCAACGCCGTAAGCATTACTGTTGTTCACATTCAACGCGCCCCCTGCGTCAACTGAATACAGTTGTTTTTCGTCCCACACTGGCAATAAATGAATAATTTTCTCCAAAATCGGCTGATTATTTTTCACCGCGTCCGAAGTTCTCTTTTTGCTTGCACGCAATAAACCGCCAAATTTATCAATAAAAGCGCGTTGCTGGTCTGTGGTCATATTCGCCATATTCACGCCGATAATGCTCTCACGAACGCTATCTAAAATCCTACCTGAACTCAAACCAATTAACGCACTTTGCAATAAGAAAAACGGTTTTTCTGCCATTTCCAAAAACGAACCGCCAATTGTGGCTGGCACTGGCAATAATTTTTCAATATCTTCTTTTTCTTCCTTGATTTTTTCCTTATTTGCCAGATAGTTATACTGCATTCTGTATTGCGGTACAACGCCCATTCTAGGCATACGCAAACGCGCCAATTCTTTCACGTTAAGCGTATGGATTTTTTCGTCTTCACTCACGCGATAGCCGACTGTTTTACCAACCAATTCAAAAGCTTGTACATAATGCGGTAAATAAAAATCAGATTGTTCTAAAAAGAAAACGCCTTTTTTATCTTCACTATAAATCTTTGTGAACGCATCACCAAAAGCGCAACCAAGAAACGCGACTTGATAAGCGTTTGTATTGATTAAATCGCTTAAATCTTGCTGTATTTGCTCCACAAATTTTTTCTCGTTATCGGTAATATCCGCTTTTGCTTCAATAAAAATCACATCACCTGTTGTTTCGTGTCCGCCCAAAGTTTGCGTAACGTGTAAATTCAACGCTTGCCCAATAATAGGGTCTTGCATCATTTGCGCGTAACGCTGGTAAATTTCCTGACGACTACGAACTGGCGTGTGAAAACTACTTAACACCTGCGAAACCGAAACGGCATCAAGGTCTGTAAATGTTTTTCTAGCACTTTGATTGACTTTTTCTTCAAATAATTCAAAGGGCTGACCGTTACTGTTTAAAATCTTGCTTTTCATTTTTGAAAATCCAAACAAATAACGCCATTATGAAAAACAAATCTCATAAAGGCGTTAAATGTTCCTGTTTCAGGCAGCTTAATTAAATATTTGCGGTTAATTTTGCACTGGCTAGGCGGTTCATACTAATACCCTTTTCAGCAGCTTCAATTGCCAGTGCGCGATGTACCATAGGTGGAATACGAACGCGAAACTCACCACTATAATGTTTTTCTGATAACGGCGTTGGTATTTTTTCGCCGTTTTGCAACATATCATCTACAACATCAAAAACAAGCGAAACAATACCTGTTAAAGCGTCTTCCATTTTATCGGCTAAAAATGACAAAGATGGAAATTCAGCACATAAACCGATATATTGCTGGTCATCATCACCCCACATTACGCGGTAGGTATAATGTTTAATGTTCATTTTTATTTCCTTGTAGATTGGTTAATTTTTCAATCGCGATTAACACTTGCTTAACTTGATAAGCTTTCGCCATTCCTTTATCGTTTTGTATATTTATTCTAGGGTCTCCTTGCCACGCTGTTTTAAAAACCGTGTGGCTAGTACCGCTTTTTCTTGGCTCGCCAAAATATTTTGTACAGATTTTAAGAAGTTCTTCAAAACGAATATTTTTAGGCTCGTTTTTCATTTTTTCTAAAATTTTATGACTTTTTGACATAGGCAAACCTGAAACAAATAATGTTCAAATGGTATCACTATTAACACCGTTTGAAAATATTTATTTCAGGCAGCCTGAAAAGTATTACTGGAGTTGATTAAATAAAATTATCAATATTTTTTAATATTTTGCATTGTATTTGCAATGCAAATACTGCATAATTGCAAATTAAATAAAGTGCAAATAAGGTGCAAATTATGACTACAACAAATATTAGTATCCGTCTTGACGAAAATTTAAGAGCCGAAGCTACACAAATTTTAGCGGATTATGGATTATCGCCAACGCAAGCTATTAAATTATTTTTTAATCAAATAGTTAGCACTCGAAAAGTGCCTTTATCTTTTGATTACCAAGCAACAGAAAAAAAACCGACTGCTAAACTTTTAAATGCAATTGCAGAACTTGAAAATGGTGAAACCACCACCTACGAAAGCATAGACGACTTTGTTAAGGCATTTAAATGAAAAAGATTGAAACAACACGACAATTTGACAAAGATTTAAAAGCAATTGGTTTAATGTCTGAATTGATTGACGTGTTACACGCGCTTATTAATGGCTTGCCAGTACCTGAAGAGTATGAAGACCATTCACTTAAAGGTAATCTCAAAATGTACCGCGAATGCCACTTAAAGCCTGATTTACTTCTTGCTTATCAAATTACATATGATATGGTGAAATTGATTGCAATAGACAATCATAACAATCTGTTTAAAATTTTAAGTAATCGTCAATAATTCTTTTTAAACAAAATAAAAACTGCCTGATAATCTGTTTCAGGCAGCCTGAACATTACGCTTGATTGTCCATAATACCACCGCTTGCCATATGCGCAATTTGTTTATTGTTCACCGTTCTTGACACATTTTGATGGGCGATTGTGTTTTTTGCTTTCGCGGTATTTTGTGTGTTTGATTTTACCGTTTGCGTTGGTGTTACGGCTTGCGTTGGTGCTGGTTGTACTGGCTTAACTGGTGTTGCTGTCTGTGGTGTTGGTGTTTGCGCTGGTTGTGGCTTGGCTTGTGCTTGTGTTTGCACTGGCTTTGCTGTTTGTACTGTTGGTGTTTGCGCTGGCGTTGGTTTAGCCTGTTGCACTGTTTTTGCTTGCGTTGGCTGTGTTGGCTTGGCTTGCGCGATATTGCCACCGTTAAAGAGCGTACCACCACTTACCGCGTATTCAAAAGCTTGGCTCTCTGATAAACCCAGTTTTAAACCTTGTTGATACAATATAGGCAGATCATCAAGCATTTTGTGCGTTTGGGCAAGTGAATGCTGTGCTTTATCGCCTGAATAATAGCTACTCCCTGCTTTTCTAATAACAACTTGCTTGCCTTTTTTGGTTTTAATAACGCGTTTTGTATCTTGCAATACTGGTATT
>JAFSQZ010000001.1 GCA_017446355.1 Neisseriaceae bacterium | reverse complement strand
GTTAAAATCTCCGTCTCGCAATTGTTGTAATACTTTTTCTTTTTGTTCTGCCAAAGTGGCTATATGGCGCGTAAAGGCTGTTTCGGTTTTTTGTTGTGCGATTTCATCTGTTGGTTGTTCCATAATGCTGTGAAATTGATATAAGCTGACCAATAGGTGTTGACGTAAATTTAAGTAGGCTTGTGCCATTGGGCTGTTTTCTTCACTTAAAAAATGTTGCATATTTTTTTGTAGGTGTTTACTGTGTTTAATGATTTCTATCATACGAAATGCAACATAGTATGCGTTGTTGAGTTGTTCACGATAGACATCATCACCAACGTTGATTTTGCTGCCGAATGCCAAAATATCACTGTAAAGTGGCTTGATTTGCCATTCATATAGCGACTGTACATTTAATTCTAATGGCTTGGCGGGTGCGGATAATGTTTGTTGAGGACGGTATTGATGTAATTGTTCAACAGGAACAAATAATGCATGACAAATGACTTCTAGACTTAATTGGTTGAGTCGTCGAATTTCTTGAAACATAGCGCGTATGGCGGTATCGTTGGCGTACAGTACGTTGTCGTTGAGATATTGTGGCAATACTGCTTGACTGTTGGTGGGTAATGTTTCTATTTGCGGTTGTTTTTTGGGTAACCAGTGTTTGAGTTGTTTGGCTAAACGTTTTTGTTGTGGCCAAAAGACAATCAATCCCAAAACATTAAATAAGGTGTGAAATAAAGCCAATTGCAATAAGTTGTTCATACCTGTGAAAGCGGCTAGTTGTATCACTAAACGACTTAATGGCCACCATAAAATCAATGATAAAGATGCTGTTACTGCATTGAATAATAAATGTGCTAATGCCAAGCGTTGTCCATTGCGATTGCCACCTAATATGCCGACTAAAGCTGTGGTGATGCTGCTGCCGACATTGGAGCCAATGGCAATCGCAAAACCTTGCATAACGCTGATTTGTCCACCTGATAAAGCGGCTAATGTTAAAATCAGTGTGGCATGCGTGGATTGGAGTAGTAGCGTTAAAATTAAACCGATAACACTAAAAATAACAATTTCAGTGAAACCATTAACTTGCATATTGGCAAAGTCAACACGATTGCCTACTTCTTGAAACCCCACTTTTATGGCATCAATTCCGAGAAAAATCAAAGAAATACCAATTAAAACACGTCCAATCGCTTTGGTTTTGTCATTAAAAAAACTGGCAAGAATACCAAACACCAACATAGGTACTGCAATGGGGCTTAAACTGATGCTTTGTCCTGCTAATGCTAATAACCAAATACCACTGGTTGCGCCTAAATTAGTGCCTAAAATAATGGCAATGCCGCCTGCCAGTTTGATTAAACCTGTGCTTAATAATGCAATGGTTAGCAAGGAAACCAGTGTGGTTGATTGCAAAACAAAAGTAGCACCAATGCCAAAAAGCAAACCTTTTGCTGGTGTTGATGTGCTGCGTTTCATCAATTTTTCCAGTGTGCCGCCAGCAGCATTGTGCAAACCATCTTCAATACATTGCATACCGAATAAAAATAATGCTAAACCATAACATAGTTGCAACCATGCGCTGCTGAACCAGAATGAAAATGCCAAAGCAATACAAAGCAAGGTTATGGCAATGATTTTAATAGATGGACGTTTCATTGTGCTTGAAAGGAAAATAAAAGAAAAGAGCGTGTATTGTACAACGAGAAAGTAAAGTCGTCTGAATGTTAGGAATAAAAAAGGCTGCCTGAAAACAATAATATCTTTTCAGGCAGCCTTTTTTGTGGTGTTTAACCGTGTAATGCGCGTTTATCCGCAGCTAATGCTGCTTCGTGTAACACTTCGGATAAAGTTGGGTGTCCGTGAATAATGCGTGCGATGTCTTCGCTGCTGGCTGAAAATTCTAGGCTTACCACGCCTTCGGCAACCAATTCGCTAACCATTGGACCGACCATATGCAAACCTAAAATACGATCGGTTTTTGCACAAGCTAGGATTTTTACAGTACCTTTTGCTTTGCCTAAACCTAATGCACGACCGTTGGCAGCGAAACCTGATGTGCCTTTTTTGTATGCCACGCCTTCGGCTTTAAGTTGTTCTTCAGTTTTGCCTACCCAAGCGATTTCTGGGTCGGTGTAGATAATGAATGGAATACTGTTGAAGTCAACGTGTGGTTTTTGACCAGCGATGCGTTCGGCAACGGCAACGCCTTCATCACTGGCTTTGTGTGCCAACATAGGACCGCGTACAACATCACCAATTGCCCAAACGTTTGGTAAATTGGTGCGGCAATCGGCATCTACTTTAATAAAGCCACGCTCGTCTTTTTCCAAGCCAACGGCTTCTGCATTTAAGCCATTGGTGTTGGGGATACGACCGATGGAAACGATGAGTTTATCAAATTCTGCATTAACTTTTTCACCAGAAGCCGTTTCGTAGGCAACTTTTACGCCTTTGTTGTCTGCTTGAATATCGCCAATTTTTACGCCTAATTCAATGCCTAAACCTTGTTCTTTGGTGAAATATTTAAACGCTTCTTTGGCGATTTGTTGGTCAGCAGCTGGTAAGAAAGTAGGCATAACTTCTAGAATGCTGACTTCCGCGCCCAAACGATTCCACACTGAACCCATTTCTAAACCAATAACCCCTGCGCCAATAATGCCCAATTTAGCAGGTACTTTGGTTAAATTTAACGCGCCTTCGTTGTCCAGCACATTTTTATTGTCAATAGCAATTTGTGGCAAAGGACGAGGGAGAGAACCTGTGGCAACGATAACGTGTTTGGCTTCTACCACAGTTTTTTCGCCTTTGTTGTCCACTTCAATTTGATACCAATCACCATTTTTGCCTTTGAAAGAGCCTAAACCAAATAAGCTGGTTACTTTGTTTTTTTGAAACAAGAAACTGATGCCACCAGTAAGTTTGCTAACGATTGCGTCTTTACGTGCAATCATTTGAGCAGCGTCAAATTTTACTTTGCCAACGTTGATACCGTGTTCTGCAAAATCGTGTTGCGCTGCGTGATAGTGTTCTGATGATTGCAACAGTGCTTTGGAAGGAATACAACCAACATTTAAACAAGTGCCGCCCAAAGCAGGTGCTGTGCCTTCTTTATTTACGCCAGCGTCAATACAAGCAGTTTTAAAGCCTAGTTGAGCAGCGCGAATAGCGGCAACATAACCACCAGGACCTGCACCAATCACTACAACGTCAAATTGAGACATAATCTTTTCCCTTATTGAATGTGTTAAAAAAGGTTATACAAGGTAGATGTAACAGGTGCGCATTCTAATATAAAAACGGTTGTGTCGTGAAGAGTGAAAAATGGTATATTCTTTATTTTCAGGCTGCCTGAAACCTGAAATTAAGATAATTTATTGAAATGATGGTTTGTATGCTCACCGATTTAGAAAAAAATGCAATTAGTGAACATTATCGTACGATTGCTGAAAATTTGCCGAATTTTTGTCCGCGTCCTGCACAGCGTGAAATGATTGCAGCAATTGCTAATGCGTTTTCGCGAACATTGACGCGAGAACAAGGGAAAGAAGCACCCACGCGCGAGGGCGAAAGTATTGTGGTGATTGAAGGACCAACTGGTGTTGGTAAAAGTTTGGCGTACTTGTTGGCAGGCGGTGTGATGGCGCAAACGCGACAAAAACGTTTAATTGTGTCCAGTGCTACGGTGGCATTGCAGGAACAATTGGTGGGACGTGATTTGCCTTTTGTGGTGCAACACAGCGGCTTGGAAATCAGTTTTGCTTTGGCAAAAGGGCGTGCGCGGTATTTGTGTCCTTATAAACTTTATCAGTTAACGCAACAAAATGCGCAACAATCTTTATTGGGTTTTGAAACGCCTTTGGTGTTGTGGGACAGTAAACCCAAGCCAGAAGAATTGGAAGTGTTGCGAAACTTGGCAGAACAATTTGCGGCACGTACGTTTAATGGTGATAGAGATGCTTGGGCGGAAAAAATTGACGATGGTTTGTGGGCAAAAATCACTAATGACCGACACGGCTGCCTGAAAAATACTTGTCCTAATCGTGCAGAATGTCCGTTTTTTTTGGCGCGTGATGTTTTGGAAACGGTGGACGTTGTGGTGGCAAACCACGATTTATTATTGTCGGACATCAGTATGGGTGGTGGCGTGATTTTGCCTGCGCCTGAACACAGGTGATTGCTACAACGCCTTCGATATCCTCTGCAGAACAGCCGCGCGATAAATCGTTAATCGGCATTGCGATACCCTGAGTTATCGGGCCGTATGCCTCTGCCTTAGCAAGTCTTTGTACAAGCTTAT
>JAFSQZ010000158.1 GCA_017446355.1 Neisseriaceae bacterium | reverse complement strand
TAGTTTATTTAAACTTAATGCTCAAAATTTGCAAATCGTCATAATCGACCCCAAAGGCGGTGCTGATTATGAAATTTTTGAGCAAGAACAACAGTTATACGCTCACAAAATTTTCACACCAGACGGCACAAATTACCAAGAAATTACCGATGTATTAAATCAATTAACCGATGAATTGATTGAAAGAAAAGAATTATTTGCAAAAAATGGTGCAAAAAAAATAACAGAAATGCCAACAACAAGCCGTCCGCCATTTATTATTATTGTTTTGGACGAACTAACCAACCTTTTGCAAAACTGTCCGAATATTCAAAATATGATTGCACAGGTGGCACAAATTGGGCGTTCTTTGGGAATATTGCTATTATTGGCAACACAAAATCCTTCAAAAAAGAATTTGGGCGATTTATTGACCAATATCCCAACAAGAATTGCTTTACATACGGTATCACATATTGAATCAAATATTATTTTGCAAGAAAGTGGTGCAGAAAAACTCATTGGTGCAGGCGACCGCTATGTTAAATGGAATGGTGGCGAAAAACGCTTTTTGCATGGGTACAATATTTAACTTTCAGACTGCCTGAAAAAATATAAAGGGATATTAAAATGTTATCTAAAACGGATGTACATTATGAAGTGGTAAAAAAAATTTCCGTTATTTCTCAAAAAGGAAAAAATAAAACTTTGGAGTTGCGCTATGTTGCTTGGAATAATGCTTATCCAAAATATGATATTAGGGTTTGGATTAGAAATGATGACGGTAGCGAAATGTGCGGTAAGGGCGTAACACTTACCGATGAAGAGTTTTATGAATTAGGCGTAATAATTGATCAATTAAAAAATAAAGATGTTGAACAATATTGTGATGAAAAAGATTTTCAACAATGGAAAAAAACTAAAATAGAGAAGCCCAATCAGAATCATCAAAACGAATCACAAGATCAATTAAAATCAGAACGAGATAAATTAAAAGATCAATTAAAAGATCAATTAAAAAAGTTGTATAAATACAAATAATTATTCAACAATGACATAAAAAAGACGATATAAACGCTGTCTTTTAGTTTTCAGGCTGCCTGAAAATTTGTTACCATCGCATTTTTTTTGAAAAAGGTAATACCGATGACTCGTATGGTTCATTGTATTAAATTGGGCAAGGAAGCTGAAGGTTTGAAGTTTGCACCTTTGCCTAATGAATTGGGTAAACGTATTTTTGACAATGTATCCCAAGAAGCTTGGGACGCGTGGACGCGTTATCAAACAATGTTGATTAACGAAAATCGTTTGTCTCTCGCTGACCCACGCGCACGCCAATATTTGGCCGAACAAATGGAAAATTATTTCTTCGGCGAAGGCGCAGATCAGGTGGCAGGTTATACACCTGAATAGTATTCAAATGTTTAAATAGTCGTAAAAATTGTCAAAACGATGAAAAAAAGCTAAAATCACCCAGTTTTGATTTTAGAGATAAAACTTTAAAATTTATTTTTATGTTGCCGAAAGGCTTTCTTTCTTAATTTATTTGAGGATAAATAAATGTCAGTTGAAGTTGAACAAAAAGTAAAAAGCATTGTTGCCGAGCAATTAGGCGTTGCTGAAGATCAAGTGAAAAACGAGTCTTCTTTCCAAGATGATTTGGGTGCAGATTCTTTGGACACTGTTGAATTGGTAATGGCTTTGGAAGAAGCATTTGGTTGCGAAATTCCAGACGAAGACGCTGAAAAAATCAGCACTGTTCAGGCAGCAATTGATTACGTGATTGCAAAACAAGCATAATTGATGGCTATCTTTCATTAACAGCCTCTGATACGGCTCAAGCTGTGTCAGAGGCTGTTTTGTTGATGGTATTGAGATTAACCTAAAATTTTGTAAACAAAGAGAATAAAATGAACCAAAGACGAGTGGTTGTTACTGGCTTGGGGCAGGTTTCCCCAGTTGGCAATAATGTGGAAACAGCGTGGCAAAACTTGTTGGCAGGCAAAACAGGGATTGGCAAAATTACACGTTTTGATGCCAGCGAGTTTTCTTGTCAAATTGCAGGCGAAGTGAAAGATTTTGATATTACTGCGTACTTACCAGCCAAAGAAGCGCGTCGTATGGATAAATTTATTCATTTTGGTATCGCTGCTGCCTTGCAAGCTATTGCTGATGCTAAATTGGACGATTTTGATGCTTTGAATAAAGATCGTGTGGGTGTGAATATTGGGGCTGGCGTGGGTGGTTTACCTTTAATTGAAGACACCGCAGCAGCGTTGTCTAACGGTGGTCCACGCAAAATCAATCCATTTTTTATTCCAGGCTGCCTGATTAACTTGATTTCGGGTCATTTAACGATTTTAAAAGGTTATCGTGGACACAATTGGGGAATGGTTTCTGCTTGTGCATCAGGTACACACGCGATTGGTGAATCTGCGCGTTTGATTAAATATGGTGATGCCGATGTAATGATTGCAGGTGGTGCAGAAAGTACAATTTGTGGTTTGGGTGTGGGTGGTTTCGCTGCAATGAAAGCTTTGTCTACACGCAATGATGACCCTGAACACGCGTCTCGTCCTTGGGATAAAGGTCGTGATGGTTTTGTGATGGGTGAGGGTTCTGGTGTGTTGGTGTTGGAAGAATTGGAACATGCCAAAGCGCGTGGCGCGAAAATTTATGCTGAATTGCTTGGTTTTGGTGCAAGTTCTGATGCGTATCATATTACGGCACCTAATGCGGAAGGTCCTGCTTTGGCATTATCTCGTGCGTTATCTGATGCGAAATTGTCGCCCAGTGATGTTCAATACATCAATGCACACGGTACATCTACCCCATTAGGTGATGCCAATGAAACCAATGCCACTAAAGCGGTTTTTGGTGAGCATGCGAAAAAATTGGTCATCAGTTCCACTAAATCTATGACAGGTCATTTGCTCGGCGCAGCAGGTGGCGTAGAGGCTGTGTACAGTATATTGGCATTACGCGACCAAATTGCACCACCTACCATTAACTTGGTTGAACAAGATTTTGAAGCAGGTTGCGATTTGGATTATTGCGCTAATGAGGCGCGTAAAATGGAAATCAATGCGGTGGCTTCCAATTCCTTTGGTTTTGGGGGAACGAATGGTACATTGATTTTTAAACGTTTTGAGTAATCAAATGATTGAATAATGATTAAGAAAGCTGCCTGAATATTGAAAAATGTATTCAGGCAGCTTTTTTGAGTACTTTAAATTATTGTGTTTAGCTATTTTGAAACTGTTGTTTTTTTGTTTAATTTTGTGTTGATTGATTTTCTTTTTCTGTGATGTTTTCAGAAATATTTTCAGGCTGCCTGAAAGATTTTTGTTTGTTTAATTGGATTTTTTGCCAAACAGCATAAAAGTAACCTGACAAGCTATACATCAATGCGCAAACAAATAATACGCCAGCTGGCTCTAATGCTAATAGGCTTAACAATAGCATAAATACAACAATGACAACAAAAGGAACTTGTCGGTTTTTCATATCCTTAAACGACCAAAAACGCACTTGCGCAACCATTGAAAGCCCTGCAAATAAGGTTAACAGTAAAACAAAATAACTGTTGAAAACCATTTTGTCTTGATGACGACAGCCTAGCCATACCATACCAATAACCATTGCAGCTGCTGTTGGACTGGGAACGCCGATAAACCATTTTTTGTCTACTTTCCCAATCAATACGTTAAACAGTGCTAAACGTAAAGCGGCACAGGCGCAGTAAATAAAAGCCACGCAAAAACCTAATTTACCAAAATGATGCAACTGCCAAGTGTAAACCACCATTGCTGGGGCAACACCAAAGCTAACCATATCAGCTAGGCTATCTAATTGTTCACCAAAGGTACTTTGACTATTTGTCCAGCGTGCAACGCGTCCGTCCATTCCATCTAAAATCATAGAGAAAAATACTGAAATGCTGGCACTTTCAAAACGACCATGCATAGATTGTGTAATGGCATAAAAGGCGAAAAATAATGCCGCAATGGTGAATGCGTTGGGCAATAAATAGATACTATTTTGTTTTAATTGTTGGCGACGATGCCTTAACGTTTTTTGTGAATTAGGTAATTGCATAATAAAACTCTTTTTCAGGCTGCCTGAAAATCATAAAGAGCTACCTGAATGGTTTCAGGCAGCCTTACATCAAGCATTTTTTAAACCTAAAACATCTTGCATATCAAATAAACCAGTGTTTTGTTGTTTTAACCACACGGCGGCACGTACAGCACCTGCGGCAAAGGTCATACGAGAACTGGCTTTATGGGAAATTTCCACGCGTTCACCATCGGTGGCAAATAAAGCCGTGTGATCGCCTACGACATCACCTGCACGTACTGTGGCAAAACCGATGGTTTGTGCATCACGCGCACCTGTGTATCCTTCGCGACCATAAACCGCACATTCTTTTAAATTGCGTCCCAATGCGTTGGCAATAACTTCGCCCATACGCAATGCTGTACCACTTGGCGCATCTACTTTATGACGATGGTGTGTTTCAATAATTTCAATATCGTAGCCTTCATTTAACACGCGTGCCACAGTATCCAAAATGTGGAATGTTAAATTAACGCCTACGCTGTAATTGGCTGAAAATACAATGGCATTTTTGCTGGCTGCTTGAGTAATGGTATTTTTACCCGCATCATCATAACCTGTTGTGCCAATCACCATTTTCAGGCTGCGACGTTCGCATTCTGCAATCAAAGCCAGCGAAGCATCTGGACGCGTAAAATCAATCACCACATCTGCATCTTTCAATGCAATGTTGTAGTCATCAGTAATGCGCACATTGGTTTGAATACCCACGGCGAAACCAGCATCTAAACCCAAAACTTCGGATTGACTGTGTTCCAATGCGCCCACTAAAACGGCATTAGGATTGTCGTTTACTGCTTGAACCAGCATTTTCCCCATACGTCCATTGACACCAGCAATGGCAATTTTGATAGCTGTCATTATTTTTTCTCACTGTTTTTAAGATTTAATTGTTCACGCGCATAATCTAGCGCATCACCTTCAATATGTGTAACGATATCACCATTAAAATGAATGGTTAAGCTGCGGCTTTCTTTGACTTTGTTGCCACGAACAATTTCATAAACATAAGTCCATTGATCACGAAAAGAAGGGTTTAGCAAAGGTGTGCCAATTTCCATAATGACTTGTTGACGAGTCATACCTGTATACAACGCCAAAATATGCTCTGCTTCTAATGGTGAGCCTTGCACAACGCTTAATTTGTAGTAAGGTAGTTTTTCTACGAGTGTTGGCGTGCAAGCAGACAAAGTCAAAACAGAAGCTAAAAGTAAAGTTGCAAAACGCATCATTGTTTTCCCAATTAAAAATAAAATTAAGTCAAAGATAACACATCAATGCCACAGAAAAAAGCTATTATTGAATAACTTTTCATTTACTGTCATCGCAAGTTAAAAAAGATGTTATTATACGGTAATTTGCAACCGCTGCATTAAGGAAAGTGTTTTATGAATAATAACATCAACCAACTGAAAGGCAATGGCTTAAAAGTAACAGGTCCGCGCTTAAAAATTTTAAGTTTGTTTGAGCAGCACGAAGATGCTCATCTTTCCGCTGAAGATGTTTATCGTTTACTACTTAACGAAGAAATAGAAGTTGGTGTTGCTACCATTTATCGTGTGTTAACCCAATTTGAACAAGCTAATATTTTGATACGCCATCATTTTGAAACAGGTAAAGCCGTATATGAACTCAATAAGGGTGAACACCACGACCATTTGGTGTGCGTGAAATGCAATGATATTACTGAGTTTTGCAATAGCGAAATTGAAACGCTGCAAAACAAAATTGCTCAAGAAAACGGTTATCGCATTGTGGATCACGCGCTTTATTTATACGGTATTTGCAAAAAATGCCAGCAAAAAGACAATGCTTAATCTTTTTGTTTCAGGCTGCCTGAATGTTTAGGCAGCTTTCTTTGTGTTTTATGATGATTGCTTTTATTGACGATAAACAGCCTGTTTTCCCACAACCCAATATTCAAACCTTGCGCGAAGATGGTTTGATGGCAGTTAGTCAAAACATCACGGCATCTATGATTATCAATGCTTATCAAAATGGCATTTTTCCGTGGTATTCTGATGAACAATTTGTATACTGGTTTGCCACACACCCAAGGTTTGTATTGCGTCCACAATGGTTAAAAATTTCGCGTTCACTAGGAAAAACTCTGCGCAATAAACCTTATCGTATTACGCTTAATCAGGCTTTTAATCAGGTGATTTATTCTTGCGCCAATAAAGAACGCCCCAATCAAAATGGCACTTGGATTTCGCCTGATTTTCAGGCAGCTTATTGTGCGTTGCATCACTTGGGTTTTGCACATTCTTTTGAATGTTGGCTGCCTGAAAACGATAAATGGCAACTTGCAGGCGGTTTTTACGGTGTAAAAATCGGCAGTGTTTTTTATGGTGAATCTATGTTTGCACACATTAAAGACGCTTCCAAAATCGCATTTGCCTGTGCTGTTCCTTTTTTACAGCAGACGGGTATTCAATTGATTGATTGTCAACAAAAAACCGAACATTTGGCGCGGTTTGGTGCGAAAGAAATGAATTTGCAAGTATTTATCAACGAACTTCACCAGTTAAACCCGCAAACGATTCAAAATTCATTTGCGCCACAAATCATTGTTCATCACACTGTTTAGGCTGCCTGAAACGCCTGCAACAAGCGTTATGTTGATTTTAAACATCAGTACAAAATAAACATCTTATTTTTTGTTTTATAAAGATTTTTGCTTTCATTCAGAGTATGAATACTGAAAAATTGTTTTCAGGCAGCCTGAAAACTTTGTAACGCTTATTAGCTTATTATTTTAAGTGAAGTATAACAAAAGAATATTTTAAAGACTGTTGCAGATTAACAGTTATGATAGACTGCAACAATAAAAATAACACTTTGTAACACAAGAAATCTGTACAAAGAAAACTGCTTGAATTTTTTGTATTAGAAGTAACGGCTCGCGGTGCTGACATTTTTAGGCATTCCATATCATTCTGTGGCATTGTTTTACAAAAAATAAGGCATATGAACGTATCATTTATTGCAAGAAACCGATGAAATTTTGGCTTCACCCAAATCTCGGTTTAATTGTTTCGCAAACCCAGTTTCTGCGAAACACAAGCGAAACTAAAATTTTTGTAACCAAGCAAAAAAAGTGTTGAGAAAGTATAATGACATTGACCGCAAATCTTTCCTACTTTTTCTGAAAGAATGTGCGTTTATATTTAATGATGGAACACCAAAACAGCAACTCAAAACCTTGCAAAAATGGTGTGAATCAGTAGCTTTTTGGGCTAATTTAATACAGCCCCTAAAACTTTTCAGGCAGCCTGAAAATAGGATAAAAAACAAATGATTAGCGACAGAATAGATTTAAGCAACTGGCAGCATTGTGATATTTTGACCGATGATTTATGGTTATTTCCTAATCGAGATAATCAAGGAAAACATAAAAATATTTATCACGGTAATTTTATTCCGCAAATTCCATATCAACTGATTTCACGATATACAAAAGCAGGTGAAGTAGTTTTAGACCCATTTTTTGGCAGTGGCACAACACTTTTTGAATGTGAAAAATTGGGAAGAAAATTTATTGGTTTTGATATAAATACGAAAATGTTCAATTATGTTCAATCACGAATGATGGATAGTAATAAAAATTTTTTTACATTGAACGCATTTGATAATACAGATGAACGAGTAAAATATTATATAAAAAAATCATTAACTTACTTAAATGAAACACAAGTTTCATTTGCTATTTTTCACCCACCATATCACGATATTGTGCAATTTACCAATAAGCCCAATGACCTTTCAAATTGTAAATCAGTTGATGAATTTATTGATAAATTTAAAAAAACTTTATCTCATTCATTAACATTTTTGGCAAAAAATCACTATTTTGCAGTGATAATTGGCGATATTTATAAAAATAGCGAAGTTGTCCCTTTATCATTTTTATGTATGAATATGATAAAGAAACATTTCAAAACCAAACTGAAAGGCATTGTTGTCAAAAATATAGAGGGTAATCGTGGTAAGCTAGGTGCTGGCGGTATTTGGCGTTATCGTGCATTAAAAAGTGATTATTATATTTTTAAGCACGAGTATATTTTTGTTTTTAAAAAGGAATTCTAAAATGAAAAACAAAACAACCAAAATGGAATTATTTTTAGAATTAGCTCAACCAGATGAAAAAGGAGTTTCTCGTTGGGTTGAAGTAAGTGAATTTATTGGTAAATTCAAAGAGTTGCAATTAGGAAATGGCGGTAGTTGGTGCAGAACAAGTTCATCTCTTGCAAAAAAATATGTTATTGAAACAGACAAAAACATAACAAAAGGAAATTCAATCGACCGTGTTCGCTTAATTGGTTTTAATACGGAAAAATCGTTTAATCAATCAATAAGAAAAGATATTAAAGATTTTTACAAAACAAAAAATTGTGTCATGCTTGGTATTAACGGAAATTCGGAAAATACCAAAATTGAAATTGACCATAAAGACGGTAGAAAAAATGATTGGCGAATAAGCGATATTAAAACGCAAAAAATAGAAGATTTTCAACCATTATGTAAAGCCGCGAATGACGCTAAACGCCAAATTTGTAAAAAATGCAAAGAAACAAATAAACGTTGGAATGCTAAAAATATTTTAGGCAATCCGTATCCATTTTATCAAGGTAATGAAAATTATACAAAAGAACTAGGTTGTGTTGGCTGTTATCAATATGACCCAGTGGAGTATCGCAAAACAAGTGTTAAAAAAATTTGTGATGAAGCCACAAAGAATACTTGTAAATTTATATTTGATAAATTGTATGCGGAAGATGAAGAATAATGAACTACATAGGCTCAAAATTTTCTCTTTTAGATTTTTTGGAAAATACAATAACCGATTGTATTGGAAAAGAATTAAATCATTTAACATTCTGTGATGCTTTTGCAGGAACAGGAACTGTGGGTTCTTATTTTAAAAATAAAACTGCCAAAGTGATTGCTAATGATTGTGAATATTATAGTTTTGTACTCAATCAAAATTTATTAAATAATAATTTTGATATTTCTGAACTTGATGAATTGGTTTCCGAATTAAATCAACTTTCTGAAAAAAAAGATAAACAACAATATAAAATTTATCAACATTATGCATTAGGTAGTGGTAGCGAACGGCAATATTTTAGTGATGAAAATGCGATTAAAATTGATACCATTCGTACAGAAATTGAAGATTTACGCCATGAAGTGGGTGAAAATAAATATTTTTGCTTACTTGCAGGATTATTAGAAAGTGCGGATAAAGTAGCAAATACCGCTTCCGTTTATGGTGCGTTTTTGAAAAAATTAAAAAAATCCGCAGAAAAGCCGTTAATTCTTAAATTAACTGAATTTTCTCCTAATAAAAATCAAAATGAAGTATATCATCAAGATACTAATGAATTGATTAAAAAAATCAGTGGTGATATTTTATATTTAGATCCACCTTATAATCATCGAGAATATGGGGCGAATTATCACATTTTAAATACGATTGCTTATTACGATGATTTTACGCCCAAAGGAAAAACAGGATTGCGACAATATAATAAAAGTTTGTGGTGTAAGAAAAATACAGCGGCAATGGCTTTTGAAGATTTAATTAAAAATGCAGAATTTAAGTATATCTTTTTAAGTTATAACAACGAAGGCATTATTTCGCCCGAAGAAATAAAAAATATTTGTCAAAAATATGGCAAATACGATATTTTTACCAAACAATATCGCAGATTTAAGGCAGATAATGCAAGAAATCATAAAGCAAATCAAACTGTTGAATATTTGCATTTTATTGAAAAACCCTGATGTTCAGGCAGCCTGAAAAGGAATAAAAATAATGAATATCTTACTGATAAACGGCGTAAATCTTAATCTATTGGGTACACGTGAACCTGAAATTTATGGTGCACAAACTTTGGCAGATGTGGAGCAAAACGCGCAAAAATTAGGGGCGCAACTCAATCTTAATGTGCGTTGCGTACAAAGTAATCACGAGGGCGAATTGGTGGACACGATTCAGGCAGCACGTGGCAACACTGATTGGATTATTATCAATGCAGGTGCGTTTACGCATACCAGCGTTGCTATTCGTGATGCATTGGCAAGTGTGGCGATTCCTTTTGTGGAAGTTCATATTTCTAATGTACACGCGCGTGAACATTTCCGTCATCATTCTTTTTTATCGGATAAGGCTGTGGGTGTGATTGTTGGTTTAGGCACTTTTGGTTATCAGGCTGCCTTGCAATTTATTGCGCAACAATCTCATCAATAATCATTCAGGCTGCCTGAATACAAGGTTTATTATGTTTCGTCAGAATAAAGTGCTTACGCAAAAACAAATGGCAATGTTGTTGGCAATGATGATTGCGATTATGCCATTTTCTATTGATGCTTATTTGCCTGCCTTAACCAAAATTGCGGCTTCGTTAAATACCAATATTTATTATATTGAGCGCAGTTTAAGCAGCTTTATTTTTGGTGCGGCGATTGGACAAATTATTGGCGGTTCGCTTTCGGACATTAAGGGGCGACGGAATATTGCGTTGATTGGCTTGGGCATTTATGTGGTGTCATCGTTGTTGTTGATTGGCGTGCAAAATGCAGGACAATTATTGACCATACGTATTATTCAAGCCATTGGTGCGGGCATGAGCGCGGTAACGGTGGGCGCAATTGTACGCGACAATTATCAAGGACGTGAAGCGGCACAAATGTTTGTGATGATTGGGATTGTGGCGATGACTGCGCCTTTGCTTTCGCCTTTAATTGGGTCGTTTTTGGAAAGTTTGGGCGGTTGGCGCAGTATTTTTGCGTTTTTAAGTGCTTACGGTCTTTTTTTGGTGTTTACTTTATTTTTCTTTTTGCCACAAAACAAAAAAGCCGAACCCATTCGTTTGGCGCAATTAAAACATATTGGTACGCGCTATATTTTTGTATTAAAAAACTGGGCGGCTATGGGTTTTTTGGCTTATCAGGCAGCGTCGTTTTCGGTGATTGTGATTTTTTTCAGTGAATCGCCATTCGTTTATATGGATTTATATGGTTTAACATCGCATCAATACGCTTGGTTATTTGCCAGCAATGTAATTGTGATGATGTTATGCAACCGATTTAGCGCGTGGGCATTAAAGCGCGATTGGGCGTTGCGTGATTTATTACGCTTGGGATTGTTAATTCAATTTATCAGCAACAGTGCTGCATTATTATTGGTGTTATTGCTGAAACAACCGCCATTATTTTGGTTAGCACCTTTGATTGTAATTGCCATCGGCGCGCAAGGCTTGATTTCTGCTAACACCAGCGCATTATTTATGAGTAACTATAAACCCAAAGTAGGCGGTAGTGCCAATGCTGTTTTGTCATCAAGTCAATCTCTGATTAGTGCTTTGGTGGGCTTTTTTACCACAATGTTGCACAATGGCACCATTTTGGTAATGGTTGGTATGATGTTTGCTGTGATGTGTATTGGCTTGATATTACTGTATTATTTTTCAGGCAACCAAGTATTTACCCATAAACTTCGTTCGCATAACGTAAATTAAACAAAGTAATTTCAGGTTAAAAAAAACTGTGCGACAACAAATTGTTTTACATTGCACACTTTCAGGCAGGCAAACGCCTAGTATTATGTATATAAGGAAACTGATTATGAAAAATATGAAACTTTTAACCATTGTAACCGTTGCAGCAGCTGTAGCATTGAGCGGTTGTATGACCAATTCTGCTGGTGAACGTCAAGTCAGTAAAACCGCCTTGTATGGTTTAGGTGGTGCAGTAACTTGTGGCATCATTGGTGCTGTTTCTCATGGCAGCAAAGGTGCACGCAATTCAGCTTTGGCTTGTGGTGCAGTGGGTGCTGGCGTAGGTGGTTATATGGACTACCAAGAAGCCAAATTGCGTGAACAATTGAAAAATACTGGTGTTTCCGTTGAACGCGAAGGCAATCAAATCAAATTAACAATGCCTGAAAACGTTACTTTCCCAGTAAACAGCTATGTTTTGTCAGCCAACGCGCAAGCATCTTTGGCACAAGCTGCACAAACTTTGGCCACTTATAACGAAACCACCATCAATATTATTGGTCATACTGATAGCACAGGTAATGACGCGATTAACAATCCTTTATCGTATAACCGTGCACAATCCGTTGCCGATTATTTGAATGCACGCGGTGTTGATAGAAGTCGTATGACAGTAAGCGGTCAAGGTTCACGTCAACCTATTGCATCAAATGCAACAGAAGAAGGTCGCGCACAAAACCGCCGTGTAGAATTATTGATTAATCCAGCTCCAACAGCGAACTAATCAAAACAGACAAAGCTGCCTGAAAACAGTTGATTAAGTTTTTCAGGCAGCTTTTTTAATCTGTTTTATCACAAGAAATGCTTGCAAAACCTAATTTTGCAAAAAGTTCAGAATAACGTGCTTTGCAAGCGTTTTAAACAATCAATTTTTTAAAGCAAAGCACGTTCATTGGCGAACAAATCATCTATTTTTTCTCGTTCACGAATCAATTTCACTTCTTTACCATTAACCAATATTTCTGCCGCGCGACAACGTGAGTTATAGTTGCTTGCCATACTGGCGGCATAAGCACCTGCGCCGTGAACCAGTAATAAATCGCCTTGCTCGGCAGCTAGCATTCGGTTTTGTGCCAAAAAATCGCCTGTTTCACAAATCGGTCCAACCACATCTACCAAGATCTCAGGCTGCCTGAAAACGGTGTTTTCTATGTGATGATAAGCTTCGTATAGCGTTGGACGAATCAAGTCGTTCATTGCAGCATCTACAATCACAAAGTTTTTTTCTTCGCCTTGTTTGACGTATTCTACGCGTGTCAACAATGTACCTGCTTGTCCGACCAAGCTGCGACCTGGTTCTATAATTAAATTTAAAGAGCGTTGTTGCAATAATTTTGTCAATTCATCGGCG
Source organism: Neisseriaceae bacterium (assembly GCA_017446355.1). Taxonomy (GTDB): domain Bacteria; phylum Pseudomonadota; class Gammaproteobacteria; order Burkholderiales; family Neisseriaceae; genus RGIG3394. The sequence continues at coordinate 8,039 of JAFSQZ010000158.1, read as the reverse complement.
TAAAAATGCAAATCAGGCGTTTGTTCTTCGTGATAAACAATGCCTACGCCTCCGCCTAAATCTATGTGTTGCAAAACAATATTTTGTTGCGCTAATTTATCTACCAATATCAACAAACGTTCACACGCTTCAATAAGTGGTGATAAATCAATCAGTTGCGAACCAATATGACAATCTATGCCGATAACTTTTAAGGCTGGCAGCGAATGCGCGTACACAAATGCACGCTCGGCATCACTCATCGCAATGCCAAATTTATTGGCTTTTAAACCTGTGGAAATATAAGGGTGTGTTTTTGCGTCCACATCTGGATTGATGCGCAAAGAAATGGGGGCAACTTTATTTAAACGTTGCGCCACTTCATTGATTCTGTCTAATTCAGGCAGACTTTCCACGTTAAAACATTTGATGCCAACCGTTAAAGCGTATTCAATTTCGGCAACGCTTTTGCCTACACCTGAATAAATAATTTTATCGGCGGCACCACCTGCGGCTAAAACGCGTGCAATTTCACCCCCCGAAACGGTATCAAAACCGCTGCCCAATTGTGCAAAATGGCGCAAAATACTTAAATTGCTGTTAGCTTTAACGGCATAACAAATCAATGGTTTTAAAGCTGAAAATGTTTGCTGATAACGTGAAAATGCTGTGCTTAATTCGTTTTGACTGTATACATACAAAGGTGTACCAAACTGTTGCGCCAAATCTTCAAAGCTTATTTGTTCACACATTTTTGTCATTTTTGTTCCTCTTGTTTATTTTCTGGTACAGATTTAGTGGCATTGGGCTTTTTAAAATCAATGCCTGTCTGAATCACACCGAATTGTGCTTTATCATTTTCTTTGGGTAAATACAAATCGCCTTTGTAACCACAAGCGGTTAGCAAAAAAGCGAACATTAAAAAAGAAACAATCGTTTTCATTGATTTTTAACCTTAAAGATATTCAGGCAGCCTGAAATGTGGCAAGATGCGCATTTTAACATTTTCACGAAAAAATCCGCTATACCATTATGACAGAAACCGAATTTTTACAGCACACCGACCAACTTTTTGCCCATATTGAAAACCAAATTGATGAAAACGACTGGGATTTGGATTATCAAAGCAGTGGCAACGTGTTAACCATTGAAGCCGATGATGGTACGCAAATCGTTATCAATCGTCATTTATCCAATCAAGAATTATGGTTGGCAGCCAAAAGTGGCGGCTATCATTTTGTTTACCAAAATCAGCAATGGGTCAGCACGCGTGATGCTTGTGATTTTTTTACTTTGCTTAATCAAACTTTATCGCAATTATTGGGACAAGATATTAACATTGCAGCTTTTCAGGCTGCCTGAAAGGAAACACGATGCACGCCGATATTTATTTAGAAGACCAAGAATTTATTGCGCTTTGTGATTTGCTTAAACTCGCAGGCTTGGTGGAAACTGGTGGACAAGCTAAAACCGTCATTGCTGATGGACAAGTGTTGCGCAATGGCAAAATAGAAACACGCAAAACCGCGAAAATTCGTGGTAATGAAATCATTGAATGTTCAGGCAGCATTTTGGAGATACACGATGGCAGCGACCCAGAACAATAATCTTACGCTTCCTCCCAAACCTGAACCGCCTGCAGATTGGGAATGTTGTGGCAGCGAATGTGGCGATGCGTGTATTTTTGAAATTTATCGTCGTGAAAAACAAGCATACGATGATGCCGTCAAAGCCATACAAAACCATTCAGCTGCCTGAATCCCTTTGTAAACGCGAGATGAAAGCCCTGAATATAAGGAACAATATTAACTGATTGTTTCACTTGCGTTCAGAATAACAAATGGAAAAAGGATTTCGCAAAAGTTTCAATGTAAAAAAGGTATCTCAATGTTTACCGCCCCACCCTTTTCTTCACGGTCGTTTACCGATAAAGCACATTTGCGCCGACAATTGCGCCAGCTGCGTAAAAACTTGCCAAAACCCGTGCGTCAAAAAGCCGAACAACGCATTAACGCTTTGGCAAAAAAAACCATTAAACGTGGCAAAAATATTGGTGTTTATTGGGCTGTGGGCAGCGAATTGTGTTTACACAGTTTTATTCAGGCTGCCTTAAAACGTGGCGCGAACATTTATTTACCTTATATTGAACGCCAACAAAAACGTCTATGGTTTACACCTTATCCGCAACATTCAGGCAGCATGAAAACAAAAGTACATAATATTCCACAATACAGTGGCAAAAAAATCCGCGCCCATCGTTTGCACACATTATTTGTCCCTTTGGTCGGTTTAGACCAACAAGGTTATCGGCTGGGACAGGGCGGTGGCTACTATGATTGTACGCTTGCCGCCTGCCAACACCGTTTACAACCCAAAATCATCGCCGCTGCCTTTGCGTGTCAAACCGTGCAAAAAGTCCCTTATGAACCCCACGATTACCGCGTAAATGCTTGGATTGGTGAATATGGTTACCATCGTTTTCAGGCTGCCTGAAAGCTTGTAACCTTTGCAAAACTTGTCATTCTGAACTTTTCGCAGAAAAGTGAAGAATCTTATTCTTTGTTTTATTAAAGATTTTTCGCTAACGCTCAAAATGACGAATAGTACAAAGTAGGGTTTTGCAAAGGTTTTATATTGATAAAAAAACAGCTGCCTGAATATTTTCAGGCAGCTGTTGCGCATAGGTAATATTTAAAATTTGTAAGTGTATTGCACACCAAGAATGTTGGCGTGATTTCTGAATTTTGCTGAATTTCTACCTTTACTGTCCACGCTGGTTAATTGTCCATTAGCATCTTGTACCGCCGCTGGTGAATTAACAGTGGTGTCGTTGATGTGAATGTGTGAAACAGCAACATCAAAAGTATGTTTTTTGTTAGGCGTGTAACGCGCGCCCACAGAGAACCACATACGATTGCCATCAGGCAGAGTATTTAAGCGTGTTTCGGCATTGCGAATAGGACTTTTATCAAAGGCAAAACCTGCACGAAGTTGCCAAGGTTCATTGATTTGATAGGAACCACCCACCGCAATTTTATACGTATTGCGCCAACCTGGTAGGATTCTAGTGGTGTCTGATGCATTGCCTGATGGGCTGACTAATTTTTTGTTTTCAAACACCAAATCAGCAGTATCAAAACGGCTGTGGCGTGTCCAAGTTACATCACCAAATAGGTTTAATTTGTCATTGGCGCGGTACATACCATGCACAGATAAACTTTCTGGCGTAACCAATTTAACGTGTGCGCCTTCTTTTTCTTTGTAGCCCACTGATGGAATACCGCCTGCACCTAACGCCATTTTTTGCAAAGCTTCTGCTTGTGCATCACCTGGTTTCCATTCAGCAGAACCTTTTAAATCGTGGCTAACTTTGGAGCGATAGTTCACACCTAAACGAAGACGATCGTTCACATCATACATCCAAGCCAATTGGTAACCATAACCCCAATCGTTACCCTCTACTTCACCATAAGCATCAGCCATTCCTGGCAAACTACGAGAAGCACCTACGTCTGCGTATTTGCGTAATTTAGCTTCGGAATATTGTGCAATTAAGCCAACGCCGAAAGAATGTTTTTTATTGGCTTTGAATGAAACAACAGGTTCCACAGCAATAGTGGTTAAACCTAAACGGTTGATGTTGTAACGCATCACAGAATCGCGTTGGTATTCAGTTTCTGAACCAAAAGGAACGTACACACCTAAACCGAGTGTTACTTTGTCATTAAGTTTGTAAGCACCATAAAGATGTGGCGCAACGGTAACCGTGTCGGTGATTTTACCGCTGTCTGAACCTTGTACTTTTGGACCGATACCACCTGTTGGTGAGCGATGATTGGCATCAGCATCACGATAGTGAATGTATGGAAAAACAAAATCTACTACGCCTGTTACTTGGCTGTTTTCTAAATGCGTTAAACCTGCTGGATTGTAGAAAATGGTACTGGCATCGGACGCTTCAGCGGCAGATGAATTGGCGGTACTTTGTGAAGATACAGATTGTGTACCAAAATGATAACCTGTTGCAGCAGCTTGTTGTGCCAACGCCAATGCAAGAAGCGTAACACTGGTTTTAAGTAATTTGGTTTGCATTGTTGATTTAACCTTTAAAATAAAATTTATTGCTATCTGCTTTTAGCAACGTTTAAAAAAGGACAGGCCACACAAAGGCAGCCTGAAAAACAGTTAAAGATGGATTAAAAATTCCACAAGCTGGAATATTTGCTCTATTTTATAGAAAGATTTTGATTATGTATAGAGTATTTATTCTTTTTTATTTAACTTAATGAATTTCATTGTTTTTTATTTTTAAACAGTCATCAAAATACTGCCTGAAACTTCGGTATAATGACTTTTTTCTGATTTTTCTGTGTTCATTTATGTTGTATCTATACCAATCCAACCGTCTTGAAACCCTTGCGCAAATGATGATGCAAGTGCAACAAATCTCTCCACTTTCTTCACCAATGCTGCCTGAACAAGTGGTCATACAAAGTCAAGGTATGCGCCGTTATATAGAGCAGTTTTTGGCGAAACATCAGGGCATTGTTGCCAATATGCAGTTTTCTTTGCCCGCTGGTTTGGCTTGGCAACTGATGCGTGAACATTTGCCTAATTTGGCATCAATGAATCCTTTTGCCAGTGAAGTGTTGCGTTGGCGATTATTGGCATTATTTCGGTCCGAACATTTTGCCCAAAGTGATGATTTTCAGGCAGCACGTGCTTATTTAATGAGTTATTTGAATAATGGTGATTTTGCTCAATATCAATTGGCAGGTGAATTGGCGGATATTTTTGATCAATATTTGGTTTATCGTCCTGATTGGATTGCTGCGTGGCAAGAAAATCGTCCGATTGATGAATTGGCGGATAATGAACACGCCGTTTGGCAAAAGGAATTGTGGCAATATTTAGATGATGGTTCACACGATACCGCACACCGTGCGCAATTGTGGCAAGATTTATTGACCAAATTGGCAAGCAAAGAAAATAAACGTGCAGAACGTTATTGCGTGTTTGGTATGGCAACGTTGGCACCAATGTATTTGACTTTGCTCAATCAATTGGCGATGCACAGCGATGTTCATATTTTCGCACTCAATCCCTGTGAAATGTATTGGGGCGACGTGTTAGAACCTGCAAGCATTTTGGCGCAACAAGATGAATTGGCATTGACTGATGTGTCGCCTTTAATGCAACAAGGACACCCTTTATTGGCTTCTTTGGGTAAACAAGGACGCGATTTTTTTAATCAATTGACTGAATACAATGTCATTGATTCTGATGCGCAACACATTTTTGCGCCCCAAGCACATTCAGGCAGCCTGTTGCATCAATTACAATACGACATTCAAACGTTGCAGCTGCCTGAACGTGAAGATGCGCCTAATGTTGTGGCGCAACATTTGGCTTATTTACAACAAGAAGTATTTCATCACAACACCAGCACACAAAGCCCTTTTCAGGCAGCCTTAAATGAAAACAATAGTAATGACCCCATTTCACAGACTTTAACGCAACTGGCGTGTGATAACAGTATTCAAATTCACAGTTGCCACAGTCCTTTGCGTGAACTACAAGTTTTAAAAGACCGTTTATTAACGATTTTAGCCAAACGCGATGACATTCAATTGCACGATATTGCGGTTTTAACCAGTAATATTGAACCTTATGCACCGTTTATTGAAGCGGTATTCGGTAAACATTGCGCCGATAAACGTCCTTTGTTTTACAGTATTGCCGATGTTAAACGCAGTCAATCCTTGCCCTTATTTCAAGCTTTAACGCAACTTTTAGACGTGTTAAACAGCCGTTTTGAAGTAGACAAAGTCTTGTCTTTATTGGACAACGATGGTTTATTGCGCGGTGCTGGTTTAACGCGTGAAGAACGTCCTTTAATTGAAGACACCATTCATCAACTCAATATTCGTTGGGGCGCAAATCAAGCGCAACGCCAACAATTTAACAATGGCGAATCAAATAATTGGTTTACATGGCAAAGCGGTTTAAACCGCATCATCGCAGGCTGGCTGCTGCCTGAAAACGAACAAATCATTTGGCAAGGCATCAGCCCTTATTTTATGAACACAAGTTTCACTGAAACCATGAGCAAACTTGTATTATGGATAAACCGCTTATGTGCGTGGCAACAAACGTGGCAACAAGCTGCCAACGTTTCCGAATGGTGCGCACGCACACGTCAATTACTAGACGATTTTTATGCACAAGAAAACAACGACTTAACCGCGTGGCAACAACTAGACCAAGCCTTACACACTTGGCAAGAAGAAACCGAATTAGCAGCATTTGCCCTACCCTTACCAAACAATGTTGCCACACAACACATCAATCGTTTCTTACAAAGTCAAAGCGATGCAGGCTTTTTGCGTGGAGGCATTACTTTTTGCAGTATGGTGCCTATGCGTTCTTTACCTTTTAAAGTCCTTTGCTTACTTGGTTTAAATGACGGTGATTTCCCACGCAGCACCCCTGTTTCATCATTTGATTTAATCAGTAAAAAACCCCGTCGTGGCGACCGCTCACGCCGTGATGATGACCGTTATTTATTTCTTGAAGCCATTATGTCTGCGCGTGAAATCTTATATTTATCGTATATCGGCAAAGACAACCGCACCAACAGCGAACGCGCACCGTCTGTATTGCTCAACGAATTGATAGATTGTTTGGCAGACAAATTTGGTTTACCTAGAAAAACCATACAAGAAAATTGGGTGATTGCACACCCTTTACAAGCATTTTCACGCCGTTATTTTTCAGGCAGCCCACGTTTATTCAGCACGCGACAAGACTATGCAGAAGCCCTAAATCACAAAACCAGCACACGCCAAGCATTTATCGCACCTGCCACACTAACCAACGATGACATCAACAACACAACGACCACAGAACAAAGCGATTTTATTCACTTTTGGCGCAATCCCTTAAAACACTTTCTCAACCAACACTACGCTTGGCGCGCCCCTTACTTACAAGATGAACAAGACGCAGCAGAGCCATTTTTGGCTGAAAACCGTTTATTAAGCGATGCCTTTTTACGTGCTGCACGTCAACATCATTCGTTTGCTGACACCGCAAAAAAATTAGCTTTGCAAAACCACTTACCAACAGGTGTCCTGCAATATTTGGTTACCGAAGAATTTATCGCCAAAACCAAAAGTCTAAACACCACATTGCTGCACGCCAACTTTTTACCCATTACACGAAACACATTAAACCTAAATTCAGGCAGCCTGAATATCGTATTAGACAAAATCAGTGAACACGGACAAATTCTCTTTGCCGACCAATTCCTGCGTGATGGCAACACCAGCAACAAATTAGAAGCAGGCGACAAAATTCACTTATTACTCTTACACTTAATTTACTGTGCCAGCGAAATTTCAGGCTGCCTGAAAGAAACCCATTTCATACAATTAGACAACATACTCACCTTACCAGAAATACCAGCAAACACCGCCCAAAAAGTATTAGCAAAATGGTTAAAGTATTACCATCTCGGACAACAACAAATACTCCCCTTTTTGCCACGCCTACAATGGGAGTTGGTCAACAAACTAAAAAACGAAGACGATTGGCAAGCAGACAGCATACGCAACAAAGCACGCAACTTATATATTGCCAGTGCAAACAGTGGCAAAGCCTTTGCCGATTATGACGAAGTTAAACTCATTTGGGGACGCAACGAAAATGATGTTGCACTTTACGACGAAGCTTTATTTATTCCCTTAATTCAAGAATTATTTGCAGAAATAAGCGACTGCATCTCATCTATGGGACAGTAAAAAAACGACTTTTACTTTTACTTTTAAAAGTCAAAACCTTTGCAAAAACTTCTATTGAAAAAATGTGCGTAAGATTCTTCACTTTTCTACGAAAAGTTCAGAATGACACGTTTTGCAAAGGTTTCAGGCTGCCTGAATTCAATACTCGTCATTGCGAGCGTAGCCGTAAGGCGTAGCGTGGCAATCTTCTGATTTAAATTGCATTTTTGTTATTACAAACAAAGTCCGCTCTTCGTGGTTGGGAGATTACTACAGCCT
>JAFSQZ010000157.1 GCA_017446355.1 Neisseriaceae bacterium | reverse complement strand
ATTAACGATGATGAAAGAGTGAAAATCATGAGTGATTTAGAAGATTTTTTGAACACCCACCAACCATCAGGCAAGGCATCTCGCCTAACGCCATTTAGAGATGAGATTTTTCAGTTGAAAGCATTGGGCTATTCTGCCCAAGATATTTTGCTGTTTTTGAAGAAATACAAAGATATTGATGTTTCAGCAGGTACTTTGAATACCTATATCCGCCGTGAGAAAGAAAGAACCAAAAACAAGTTAGAACGAAAAAACACTCTTTCAGGCAGCCTGAACGATGAACCTAAAAAGAAAAAAGGGCGACCACCTCAAAAAGACAATCCAGCCTTACAAGAAACTCCTGCTCAAAACACTAAATTTAAACTGATGAACAAAGATGAATTAGATGAATATATGCGGAATTTGAAGTAAAAATCAAAAGTTACATTAAAAAACCGCCTTTGGGCGGTTTTTTGTTAGCCAATAAGAATATCAGCAGAAATACCTAACTCTGTTTTCAATTTTCTAATCATTGCCAAACTTAATGGGCGTTTACCGTTTAACACTTCATAGGCTCTGTTTGTTCTACCAAAAATATTGGTTAAATCTTTGACGGTTAAGCCACTTTGTTCCATACGAAATTTAATGGCTTCTGTGGGGTTGGGTGGGTCAATGGGATAGTGTTCTTTTTCATAAGTTTCCACCAAAGTGGCTAACACTTCAAAATAATCAGCAGTATCTTGGTCGGCATTATCAGGATTGTTATCAAAGAACGCACCCAACGCTTTTAAGGCTGCCTTGTATTCATTTTCTGTTTTGATGGGTTTTAGTGCTTGCATTTTTACATCTCCAATTCAACAGTTTCTGCATTGATTTTATCGTATTCACTATGTGTGCCAATAAACTTAACAAACAAACGCTGTGCAGAAAAATGACAAGCAACAATCAAACGATATTTATTACCTTTGATATTAAAGACAATGCGATTGTTTTTCAATACACTGGCATTTTTATACTTGGCTTTAACATCATGGGGTGTTTGCCATTTGGCTTTGGATGTTTCTGCATACCACGCTTTTAATGGCTGTTCAGCATCAGGATATTGTTGCCAAAAATGGCGTAAAGTTGACTGTGCAATGATTTTCATGGGTGAAACTATATCCCATATTGGGACTTAAATCAAGTATAAAAGGAGAAGTTAGAAGCGTATATGAAAAGTTTGCGAACTTGTTTTTCTTTCCTGTTTTCATTTAAAAACCGCCATTTCGGCGGTTTTTTGTTAAATAGACATTTGTAATTGATAGCCAATGGCGTTTAACGCCTTACCAACGGTATCAATTTTGGTTTTATGGCGAACATTGACAATGCGTTGCACTTCGGTAGGAGTGGCATTCATGGCTCTTGCCAATGCTGCGTTGGTGATTTTTTTCTCTACCATTGCATTGTGTAACAATATTTTTGAAAAGACGCTATCTGATAGATACACAGCCTTTTCGCCTGTTTTTTGTTTGGTGGGTAAAGGAAATTTCAAATCTTGTTCAAAATAAATTTCAACAGCAGTCAATAAACAATCTTCCGCCATTGATAAAGCATCTTCCTCATTGTCGCCACAAGTAATGGCTTCTGGAATATTGGGAAAAGTTACTGTAATCCCATCATCAGCGTAATCAAAATTTGCATAGTAATACATGGTCTATCCTTATTTTAAGCCTAATTGGCGTTTCACAGCGTTCACAGTCCCTGTGGGTAATTCTTTACTTGGGTGTCGTGGCAGCATACTGATTTTGCCGTTGTAATAGAGTTTTAAGTGATTAGTACCATTTGCCGTTTTTACACCTTGTGCTTTAAGCCACTTCAAAAATTCGCTTTGTTTCATCGCTATTTTCTTGTTGAAGAATGTAGGCATTATATACATTTTTGTGTACATGTCAAACAAGCAAGGCAAGAATGTATTCAGGCAGCCTGAATAATTGAAAACCGCCTTTTGGCGGTTTTTGTTTTATGAGTTAGCGTTTGCTTTTTCCAATGGCACAATCGCTAATGTTTTGCCTAATGGTAACAATAACTTAATCAGCGTGTGTAAGCGTGGGTCGGTATTCATTTTTTCTACTCGTGCAATGGACGGTTGTTTGATACCGCTTAAATGTTCCAATTCTTTTTGGCTGATATTTTGTTCATTGCGTGCTTTAATCAATTCACCAATCAAAGCAACTCGCAAATTGCTTTCGGCAATTTCTTCTGGTGTGAAAATTGTTTTTTCAAATTCTTCCCAAGTGGTTAATTTATCATCTGTTTTCATTGCTATACCTTTCTTTGTAATCTTGCAAACGGCGGCGTGCGGTTTCGATTTCTCGTTTTGGTGTTTTTTGTGTTTTTTTCACAAAATGGTGCAATAACACAAAACTTTTACCTGTCCAAGCGGCGAACAACACTCGGTTATTTAATGGGCGTAATTCCCAAATCTCTCCGTCTAAATGTTTGACGACAGGCTCGCCAACATAAGTACCGTATTGTTGCAAAGTTTCAATATAGTCGTTGATTTTGTTGAATTTTATGCGCGCGTCTTTGCCGTTTTTATGCGACAACTCACGCAACCATTCTGCCACAGGTTCAACGCCGTTACGGTCTTTATAAAAATAAATTTGATACAAAATTATCTCCTAAATTGGTATGGCAAATAATAACCTAAATGTTATTAAATAGCAATCAAAAATACCTTTCAGGCTGCCTGAAAGGCTTATCGTTTATGCTTTTTAGGTGTATTGGGTGTTTGAGATGGTTTTGATGATTGTTTTTGTTCGGCGTATTGATTGATGATTTGTGTGAGTTGATGGTTTGGAATGGGTTTAGATAGATTGAGTTTGCCATCTTGAATTTTATCGGCAACATATTTATAAAAGTGAAGCCACATTGCAGGGCGT
>JAFSQZ010000156.1 GCA_017446355.1 Neisseriaceae bacterium | reverse complement strand
TCAGAATAAACACACTCAATCAAATACGGACAAGGCTCAATCACATCTTCCAACAAGAATTTAGCGGCACTGTTCGCCGTTTTGTCAGGCATAATGGCTGCGTAAAGTTCTCGTGAAAACAAGGCTTATTTTTGACGAAGTCAAAAATCTTTATTTACGAAGTAAATAAAAGAGATTGCGAAGCAATCAAGCCGAAGTTTGGGCAAAGCCAAAACAAGGCTTATTTTTGATGAAGTCAAAAGTCTTTATTTACGAAGTAAATAAAAGATTTGCGTTAGTAAATAAGCCGAAGTTTCGGCGAAGCCAAAAGTCATCAATGGCAACAAATAAATATTCTCGCTTATCAGTCGTTTTTTGACCTTTCAGCAATGGCAAACGCTTGGTATCCACATGAACCATTTCACCTGGATAAAATTTGTTGTAGCGTTTGGCTTGCTTTTTCAGTTTTTGCTGTATTTCAAGTTCAACTTTCGCAAGGCGTTTGATGCCGTATCGTGCTTGTTTGAAGCGGTTATTAACACTGTTTTTTTGCGTTAGCAACCTGACTTTGGCTGCTTTTAATACGTTATAAATAGTCGGACGGCTGACATTATATTGACGAGCAAGTGATGTAACACTTACTTTGTCTTGCGTATACGACAGCCAAGTCGCTTCTCGTTCATACGGAAGTAGTCGGATGTTCTTGTGCAGTTTCATTTCACTATTTTTGCAGGGGTTTCTATTATTCAATAAACTGTGTGAGCAATAAATTGCCCACCCTTGTATCTTTCCAAATGTGTAGATAAAAACGTATTATGTACACAAAAACCAAACAAAGCAGGAAATTGAGCCCACCCTTGTATCTTTCCAAATGTGTAGATAAAAACGTATTATGTACACAAAAACCAAACAAAGCAGGAAATTGAGCCCACCCTACCTTGCTATAAAATGCTTTCAGGCTGCCTGAAACAGTATTGTTTGTGTAGAGTGGACAGGAATACCCACTCTACACAACAATTTATAAATCAAACGATTGCATTAAATTAACATGCAAACGCACATCGACATTGCCTTTGACGGCGTTGGAATATGGGCAGACACTGTGGGCTTTTTGGATTAACTGCCGAGCGTCTTCTTCGCTAATGCCTGCCACCGTAATGGTTATGTCTAAATCCAAAGCGTACGCCCCGTCAGGTTTTTGACCAATGCCCACGCCAACTGTGGTGCTGGATTGGGTGGGCTGTAAATTCATTTGCTTGGCAACTAAATTCATTGCACTGTCAAAGCAGGCGGCGTAACCCATTGCAAACAGTTGTTCAGGATTTGTGCCTTGTTTGCCCGATTTGTCTTGCATTGAAACCAAGTCAAAACCGATTGAGCCGTCATCAACTTGGGTGCGTCCATCGCGTCCGCCTGTGGCGGTTGCCGAAGTGTGGTAAAAGATTTTCATCATTTTATTCCTTATGTTGGTTGATTGTTTTCAGGTAGCCTGAACAGCAATAAGCCATTTCAGGCAACCTGAATGTAAGATAAGTTTAATACAGAAAAATTCAATCACGGTATAAAACTTATCTTTTTTTGATATAAATAATATGGGTTTATCTCGCAAATAGTGTAAATAACGCTACGAATTTCTACACCTAAACTTTGTTTAGGCTTGGCAATAACGGTATCTTTATTCTTTCGTTATAACGATGGGTTCTTTATTTTGTGCTTAATATTATCTTAATAATATTATGATGATTTTTAATAAATGATGGTGATAAAAATAAGAATTTTACAAAGTATTCTTACTTAAAGTGTTGGTGTTTTGTATTTAACTTTCAGGCAGCGTGTGTATCTGTTAAAATGGTCGGTTTTAAATGGTTTTTTAGGAAAGAGGTGTGAAATGATTGAGTTGGCTTATGCAGCAGGAGAAGCGGTGCAACCTAATCCTTGGATGCAGTTTATTCCTTGGATTGCGATTTTTGCGTTGGTGTATTTTATGATGATTCGTCCACAGCAAAAACGTGAGAAAGAGCGTCAGGCGATGATTTCTGCTTTGAAAAAGGGCGATCGTGTGTTGTTGGTGTCGGGTTTTTATGCACGTGTACTGAGACCTGGTGAAAATGTGATTGGTGTTGAGTTGGCACCTAATGTGGTGGTGGAAGTGGAACGTAATGCAATTGCGGCGAAAGCAGATGATGTTGCTGAAACTGCAAAAGCAGCATAATCAATAATGAAGCCTGCCTGAAAATTGTTCAGGCAGCTTGTGTTTTGACCGCTTTGGGCGGTTTGGATTTTCAATAAAGGTTTGATGATGAATCGTTATCCTCTTTGGAAATATTTGCTGATTGCGTTTACTTTAGTGTTGGCAACGATTTATACCTTGCCAAATTTCTATGGTATTACGCCAGCTATTCAGATTTCAACCAATCGTCAATCTCTTGCGATTGATGAAAATACGCAAAAAACTGTTGCCGATGCTTTGCAACAGGCAAATATTGAACACGATGGTATGTTTATTTCTTCAGGCAGCCTGAAAGTTCGTGTTAACGATGCCAATAAAATTTCTGCGCGTGATGTGATTGATAATACATTGGGCGAGGGTTATATCGTGGCGCAAAACCAGATTGCTAATAGCCCAGCGTGGTTGGCAAAAATGGGGGCGCAACCAATGTTTTTGGGCTTGGATTTGCGCGGCGGCGTGCATTTTACGATGCAAGTGGATATGAAGGCGGCGTTAGAAAAAACTTTGGAACGCTATACAGGTGATGTGCG
>JAFSQZ010000155.1 GCA_017446355.1 Neisseriaceae bacterium | reverse complement strand
AGAGAATCCGCGACAATGTAAACGACGTGATAAGTCTAATAAAAACGCCGCTAATCGTTCTTCCGAACGCATATTGCCTAAAAGCAGCATTAAGTTTTGCAAGCGTACTAATTCACGACTCATTAAGTGATAAAAATGTATATGCAAACCAGGTATGTGTTTGCCTAATTCTTCTAAACGGTTAAACGGTAATTCACAAACATCACTGTCTTCTAATGCGACAGCATCAGTGGTATACACGCCTGCAGAAATTCCTTCCAAGCCCAGCATTTCACCAGACATAAAGCAGCCTGTTACTTGGTCTACACCTTCACTGGTATTTACAGATGTTTTAAAGTAACCTGTACGAATCGCGAAAACAGAAGAAAATTTTTCGCCTGCGTGAAACAAGTATTCGCCTTTGCGTAAGCGTCGACTTTGCCGAATAACCGAGTCAACCTTATCAAAAAAATTGGAGGTTTCACAGGGAAAACATATTTCTTTAAATGAACATGTGGTGCATTGAATTTGTAAAGGAGCTGATGAAATCATAGGTAAATCAATTGTGAACTAATGTATAATAGGATTTTATGTTTTGGTCTACTTACTTGATATAAATCAAACAACCAAAATCAAGCGCATTCTAGCAAACTTTTTACATTAAACCAAACCTTAAACGAATACAAACCATGAAAACATTCCCTATTTTTGAATTTGACCGTCAATTGATTGCCAGTTTACCCAGCAATGGTCCACGTTATACTTCCTATCCAACTGCTGATCGTTTTCATCAAGGTTTCAGGCAGCCTGAATATGTGGCGAATTTAGATAAAGTGTTAAGTCAAGATAAACAACCTGTTTCTTTGTATATTCACATTCCTTTTTGCAACACGATTTGTTTTTATTGTGGCTGTAACAAAGTTGCCACCAAAGACAAAGCCAAAGCCGATGAATATTTGGCTTATTTAGAAAAAGAGTTGGTTTTACTGAAACCACATTTACACGGCAAACATCCTTTGGCACAACTGCATTTTGGTGGTGGTACGCCAACTTTTTTGACCAACCATCAATTAGAACGTGTGTTTCAAATGATTGGGGAACATTTTGAATTGATGGACGATGGCGAATATTCTATTGAAATTGACCCACGCAAAGTCAGTCGCGATGATGTATTCCAATTGGCAAAATTGGGTTTTAATCGTATGAGTGTGGGCATTCAAGATTTTGATCCGAAAGTACAAAAAGCCGTTAATCGTGTGCAAAGTTATGAAGAAACCAAAACCGTTATTGATGCTGCACGTGAAGCAGGTTTTAAATCCGTGAGCGTGGATTTAATTTATGGTTTACCCCATCAATCGGTACAAAGTATTGAACCAACTTTGCAAACCGTGTTATCACTTAATCCAGACCGTTTGGCGTTGTATCATTACGCACATTTGCCCCATATTTTTAAACCTCAACGCCGTATTGATACCGAAGCCGTACCCAGCAGCGAAGAAAAACTGGATATTTTGCAATACGCCGTGCAACTTCTTAATGATAAAGGTTATGTGTTCATTGGTATGGATCACTTTGCCAAGCCAGAAGATGAATTAGCCATTGCTTTGCAAGAAGGACGTTTGCAACGCAACTTTCAAGGTTATTCCACACACGCAGACTGTGATTTAATCGCCATTGGCGTTTCCAGTATCAGCAAAGTAGGGAATACATACAGCCAAAATCAACGCGAATTGGAAGATTATTACGCTGAATTAGACAACAATCAATTACCTGTTATGCGTGGTTTTGCTTTAAACGAAGACGATGTGTTGCGTCGCGAAATCATTCAAGATTTAATGTGTCGCTTTGCTTTGAATTTTGCCGATTATCAACACAAGCTGCCTGAAAACCAAAAAGTAGAAGATTATTTTGCGGTGGAATTGCAAGAATTTGCACAATTAGCCGAAAAAGGTTTGTTGCAATTAAACGGTACACAATTAAGTGTTACCCCAAAAGGTCGTTTCTTAATTCGCAATATCGCAATGGTGATGGATTATTATCTTCGCCACAAAGAAACCACAGCGAAATATTCGCAAACGGTGTAACACAAAACCAAAAATCTTTGTTACGTATTGTTTTACTTTTTGCATCATTTTAAACAAACGCTGCCTGAAAAAGCGATAAAACTTTTCAGGCAGCGTTTGTTTGGATTGATTATTTTTGCCAAGTATCTTTTAAACCAACGGTTTTATTAAAAACAGGTTTGTCTGATTGATGGTCGTAGCGGTCGGTAACAAAATAACCTAAACGCTCAAATTGCCAATGACTTTCCTTGTTTAATGTGTTGGCAACAGGCTCAACCCAAGCGGTGATTTCTGCAACAGAGTTTGGATTGATAAAATCAGTGAAAGGTAAATATTCGCCATTTTCACCGCGCATCGCATCAGGACGTTCTGTTGTGAATAAACGGTCATATAAACGCACCGTTGCAGGCACAGCGTGTTCGGTAGAAAGCCAATGAATCACGCCTTTTACTTTTCGTCCTTCTGGTTTTTTACCCAAAGTGTCGTGGTCAATACTGCATTTTAATTCAATGATTTGTCCGTTTTCATCTTTGATGACTTCATCACATTTAATGATGTAGCTGTATCGCAATCTGACTTCACCACCTAACGTTAAACGTTGCCAACCTTTTGGGGGGTGTTCACTAAAATCATCACGCTCAATGTAGATGGTAGGATTGATGGTAAGTTCACGGTCGCCCATTTCTTCGTGATTGGGGTGGTATGCGTGGCGACGGCTCAATGTTTTACCTGTTTCAAAATTAGTCAGCGTTACTTTTAATGGATTTAATACAGCCATCATACGTGGTGCAGAATCTTCTAATTCTTCACGGATTGCCCCTTCTAACACGCTAATATCTACTACGTTTTCAGATTTGGAAATGCCTACACGTTTGGCAAATAAACGCAAACCTTCTGGCGTGTAACCACGACGGCGCATACCTGAAATCGTTGGCATTCGTGGGTCGTCCCAGCCGTTAACGTATTTCTCGCTCACCAATTGATTCAGTTTGCGTTTTGATGTGATGGAATACAGTAATTCCAAACGTGAAAACTCGTATTGATGGGGTTTTGATGGGGTTGGAATATTTTCCAAAACCCAGTCATAAAGTGGACGATGCGCTTCAAATTCAAGTGTACACAAAGAATGCGTGATGTTTTCAATGGCATCGGAAATACAATGCGTGTAATCATACATTGGGTAAATACACCATTTATCACCTGTTTTGTGGTGATGCGCACGGCGAATGCGGTAAATCACAGGGTCGCGCATATTAACATTACCAGATGCCATATCAATTTTTAGGCGCAAGGTTTTGCTACCATCTAGAAATTCACCGTTTTTCATACGCATAAATAAATCTAAATTTTCTTCAACACTACGGTTGCGATAAGGACTTTCTTTACCTGCTTGGGTGAGTGTGCCACGATATTCGCGCATTTCATCTGCACTTAAATCGTCTACATACGCTTTGCCATCTTTAATTAAGCCAACTGCAAATTCAAACAATTGGTCAAAATAATCTGATGCATAGCGTGGTTCACCTGCCCATTGAAAGCCTAACCATTGCACGTCTTCTTTAATGGAATCCACATATTCTTGATTTTCTTTTTCGGGATTGGTGTCATCAAAACGTAAATTACACGCGCCATCGTAAACATAAGCCAAACCAAAATTTAAACAAATAGATTTGGCATGACCGATGTGCAAATAACCGTTTGGTTCTGGGGGAAAACGGGTTTGAATGGCGGTGTGTTTACCGTTTTTTAAATCTTCTTCAATAATGGTGCGAATAAAATGATTGTCTGCAAATTGTTCTTTATTTAACATTTTTTGTATCTATCCCAAAAGAAAAATAAGATTTCAGGCTGCCTGAAAAAGCGTGATTGTACTGTAAAGTCAGTATTTCAGGCAGCACTTGTTTCAGGCTGCCTGAAATTTTTAACGCATAGCATAATGCGCCAAAATAGCGGTAAACCAAAGCCAACCGATTTTATTGTTGTCCAAAAAAACCAAAAAACACGCCATACGGTCGCGCGATTGTGTACGCAGATAATGTTGCCATTGCCAAAAAATCATTAGCAACCACGCACACCAATAAAACCAATGTGCGCCAAGCATATAACCTGCATAAAGCAATAATAAATCAAATAAAGCGTAAAAGAGCATACACATTTCTACGTCTAAATCACCAAACGTAATAGCAGACGTTTTAATGCCCAATTTTAAATCATCAGGTTTATCAGAAATGGCGTAAAACGTATCGTAAGCCAATGTCCAACAAATACTGGCAAGATAAATCACCCAAGCAATCATTGGAATGTGATTTTGAACCGCCGCAAACGCCATCGGAATGCCGAAAGCATATGCCGCTCCTAAATAAAGTTGTGGCACAGGGAAAAAACGTTTCATAAAAGGGTAGGTTGCTGCCAAAAACAGCGCAGGTAAACTCAGCCAACGTGCAAATGCGTTCAGCGGAATTAAACAAAATAATGCCAACACAAATAAAACCATCACCAACCAAAATGCTTCTTTAGCACTGACTTTACCTGTTGCAAATGGACGATTTTTGGTGCGTTCCACAAAACCATCATAGTTTCTGTCGGCCCAATCGTTTATCACGCAACCTGCGCTACGCATTAAAAATGTACCCAACAAAAATGCCAAAAATACGGCACCATCAGGACGACCTTCGGCGGCAATCCATAGCGCAACAAATGTTGGCCACAGCAAAAGCAAAGTGCCTATCGGTTTATCAGCACGCATCAGTTGTGCATAAATTTCTATTTTTTGACGCAAAACAGTAGTATTCATTGAGCGTTTATCCAAAGTCAAAAAACGCTATTATAGCGTGTTGCGTTTGATTTTTCTTGTTTACTGTATTTTTAAATGTAGAAAATCCTAGCGTTGTGTACACTTTTTTAAACTTTAAACAACACGTTGGTATAAGATTTGAAACTTTTTCTTTAACTCATCTAGCCTGAAAACATCTTTTTCTATTTGTTATTGCGAAGTTTGGCAACGCTAAATTGTAGCAATCTCCTAATTTAAAGCGTTTTGCTCTTTGTTGTTAAGAGATTGCTACCGTTTGTTTGGCAAACTTTGCAATGATGGTAAAATTCCAAGTTTCAGTCTAAAACCTTTGCAAAACTTGTCATTCTGAACTTTTCGCAGAAAAGTGAAGAATCTCATTCTTTGTTTGATAAAGATTTTTCCCTTTCACTTCGTTCAAGGTCAAAATGACGAATAGTATAAAGTAGGGTTTTGCAAAGGTTTCAGGCAACCTGAAACTAGGTTTGGTTTTTATGGATAAAAGCATTTTTATTAATATTTTCAATAATATAGGATTTATAAGGATATGAAAGGTAGTATAATGCTGTGCAACCAGCAACCAGCAACCAGCAAACAATCATAACTGCATAATTTCTTTTTTCTTATCTTTCAGCAGCCTGAAAGTGAAATTTTGGCATTTAGCCAAAAATCCTGCGCACGGTGGCGGTAAACGTTTTGGTTGGAAATATCTGATTCTTTTTTTACTCACTTTGAGTATATTTATATTGCCCAGTTTATTTTTTAGTCTTTTATATGACTTTTATCAACCCACATTTCAATTAGTATTTGTTGTTTCTTTTCTTTTGGTGAGTTTAATTTTACCTTTGGTAAGACCTACTTCTATTGCTGTTTTCATTTTAGTATTCTTCGCTATAATGGAAATCATTAGTTTTTCTCATTTATTTTATTTTCAAACGCATCTTAATGTATATTCTTTGCATTTAATGTTTGATGAAGTGGGTGAAATTTGGCAAACTGCCAAAAGTTTTTTACCCAATGGATTATGGCATATTCTGTTTATTATATTGATATATGCTGTGTGTATTTTTGCCTATATTAAAATCAATTTCAAAAAAAGTTTTATAGGTTTATTTTTCATTGTCATTTTATTATCTTATTTACCCTATAAAGCCACATTTAAAACACCAAAAATCAGTAATTTCTTACCGATTAGTAATAGTTTTATGCCTTATAATGATTTAAGAATTTTTAGTGCGTATTTTTTTATATATCTTAAACAAGATAAAGTAACTATTCCACAATTTGCCCAAAGAACCATAAAATTCAATCCTAAAAATGAAGATAAAAATGTTATTCTTATTTTAGGCGAATCTGTTAATGCTGCACACATTGGACTTTTAGGTTATGAACGCAATACAACACCAAAATTAAAAGAAATTTTTGAAAAAAACGAAAATTTTGTTATAAAACAAGGATTTTCAAGTTCAATTTTGACAAAAAATTCATTACCATTATTTTTTAATATTGCGTATCACCCACAAAATATTCAACAAAATTTAAGTCAAAATACGCATTTATTGAAACTTGCTAAAAAAGCGGGATACAAAATTTTTTACATTTCCAATCAAACCCAAGCAGAAGCTGCGGCTATTGGTGGAAATGAATATATTGATGTACTTTTAACCAAAGAAGATTATCCTGTAAAAAGTGAAAATATTGGAGATTTACTCTT
>JAFSQZ010000154.1 GCA_017446355.1 Neisseriaceae bacterium | reverse complement strand
CGCGCCCTTTTTCCGAAAAAGTGGCTCAACGTTTACAACAAGCAGGAGCAACACCTTTATTGGCAAGATTATTGGCTGCGCGTTCTGTGGAAAGTGAAGCGCAACTGAACGAGCAATTGTCTTCTTTGTTACCCTATCAACAGTTGAAAAATTGCGAAGCTGCTGCCGAGCGTTTGGCTGATGCGATTGCTGCACAACAGAAAATTTTGATTATTGCTGATTATGATGCCGATGGCGCAACAGCGTGTGCTGTGGGCATTAAAGGTTTGAGTGCAATGGGGGCAGTGGTGGATTTTCTTGTGCCTAATCGTTTGACCGATGGTTACGGTTTAACACCTGAACTTTCGGAAAAAGCGTATGAAATGGGGGCGCAATTATTGTTGACGGTGGATAATGGTATTGCCAGTGTAGCAGGCGTGGCGCGTGCCAAAGCATTGGGCTTGGACGTAGTGGTTACCGATCATCATTTACCAGGACAAACGCTGCCTGATTGTTTGATTGTTAATCCTAATCAACAGGGTTGTACATTTGCCAGCAAATCGCTCGCAGGTGTTGGGGTGATGTTTTACGTGCTAATGGCTTTGCGTGCCACTTTGCGTGCGCGTGGTGTTTTTTCAGGCAGCCGAAAAGAGCCGAATTTAGCTGAATTATTGGATTTGGTGGCATTGGGTACAGTGGCTGATGTGGTGCCACTGGATTTTAATAATCGCATTTTGGTTTCACAAGGTTTGAAACGTATTCGTGCTGGTAAAATGAGTATTGGTGTGCAAGCTTTGTTTGCTGCGGCGCGGCGCAAATCGTATCAAGCCAAAACGTTTGATATGGGTTTTGCGTTGGCTCCACGCATCAATGCAGCAGGGCGTTTAGATGATATGAGTGTTGGGATTGCGTGTTTGTTAGCAAACGATAGCGAACAGGCGCAAATGTTGGCACAAGATTTAAATGTGTTAAATCAAGAACGCCAAAGTATTGAACAGGATATGTTGGAAAATGTGTTAAACACTTTTGGCGACACGCTGCCTGAAAACCAAAATAATATATGTGTTTATCGTGAAGATTTTCATATTGGCGTTGTGGGTATTGTTGCCAGTCGTTTAAAGGACAAGTTTTATCGTCCTGTTATTGTGTTTGCACCAGCGGAAAATGGTGAATTGCGCGGTTCTGGACGTTCTATTATGGGCATTCATTTGCGTGATGTTTTGGACAGGGTTTCTAAACGCGAACCTGATTTAATCATCAAATTTGGCGGACACGCGATGGCAGCAGGTTTAACCATTGATGCTCAAAACTTCTCACGTTTTCAGGCAGCCTTTACGAACGTGATTGGTGAAATGACCGACAAAGAAATGTTCGCACGCACTTTTATTACCGATGGCAGTTTATCCGTTGATGAGTTAACGCTGGATACTGCGCGTTTATTGGACAAACAAGTTTGGGGACAAGGCTTTGCACCACCATGTTTTAATGATGAATTTACGGTGTGCGAACAACGTGCCATTGGTAGCGAACAAAAACATTTAAAAGCGATTTTAATGCGTGATGGACAACAGTTTGAAGCGATGTTTTGGCACTGCCAACAAACGCTGCCAGAACGTTTGCATTTGGTTTATCGTCCTGTGGTGAACGAATATAAAGGACAAGAAGAATTGCAACTTTATGCGGATTATTGGGAACAAGCCAAAATATAAAGAAAGCAGTGTAACCGATTGATTACACTGCTTAAAATTTTGGTAGGGCAAGTGGGACTCGAACCCACGACCAAAGGATTATGAGTCCTCTGCTCTAACCGACTGAGCTATCGCCCCAAATCGTAAGCGCGACATTATATAGCATTCCCACCTTTTGAGCAAACGTTCATCAAGACTTTTCAGGCTGCCTGAAACTTTTATTTTAAAACCTTTATTAAGTGCGTTTTTTGAATAAAGTACAACAAATAAATCATCTAATATTGTTGTTTTATAAAGAAATCTCTCGCAAACCGTCAATGATAAGTAGTGAAAATGGGTTGTATAGAAGTTTCTAAATTTTATTTAACACCGTTTCAAACACGCATTACGCATTATTATCACTTCAAATCAAGCATATGCTACAATTCTCATCGCTTTTTTCTTTCGGAAAACCATTATGAATAACCGCTTAAATCTTCTACAACCCTACCCTTTTGCACGTTTACGCGAATTGATGCAAGGCATTGAATCGCCTTCCCATTTAAACACCATTCCTTTACACATCGGTGAACCCAAACACCCTACCCCACAAATCATTAAAGACGCACTGATTAACGGTTTAAACGAACTTTCCAAATACCCACTTTCTTTGGGAGAAACCGCTCTGCGTCAAGCTTGCGCCGATTGGTTATCACGTCGCTACGATGGTTTAAATGTTGATGCAAACAGTGAAATTTTGCCTGTATTAGGCAGTCGCGAAGCCTTATTTTCCTTTATCCAAAGCGTGTTATCCACCGATTCAGCAGAAAAACCTGTGGTGGTCAGTCCTAATCCTTTCTATCAAATTTACGAAGGTGCAACACTTTTAGCTGGCGGTGAAATCGTATTTGCCAACACTGTTGCCCCACGTTTTCTGCCAGACTGGGCAAGTGTTCCCAAAGAAAAATGGCAACGCTGTCAGGTCGTGTTTATTTGTTCACCAGATAACCCCACAGGCAGCGTGATGCAATTAGCCGATTGGCAACAACTTTTTGCGTTGCAAGACCAATACGGTTTTATCATTGCTGCTGATGAATGTTATTCAGAAATTTATTTTGATGACAACAAACCTATTGGCTGCCTGAAAGCCGCGCAATTGAGCCAACGCTCATTTAAAAACTTAATGATGTTCACCAGTTTATCCAAACGTTCCAACGTTCCAGGTTTACGTTCTGGTTTTGTGGCGGGTGATGCCGACTTATTAAAATCGTTCTTGCTTTATCGCACCTATCACGGCAGCGCAATGGGTTTACCTATCCAACGCGCCAGCATTGCTGCTTGGAATGATGAAACCCACGTTATTGAAAACCGTATCCAATACCAACAAAAATTTGAACGTGTGGTTCCCATTCTTCGTCAAGCCTTTGATGTTCGCCTGCCTGAAGCATCATTCTACTTATGGCTGCCCATTCCCGATGGTGATGATTTGCGTTTCACTCAAGAATTATTCCGCCACACAGGTGTACAAGTCTTACCAGGTCGCTTTTTCGCACGCGACACCGCATACGGCAATCCTGGAAAAGGGTTTGTACGCATTGCATTAGTGGACGAAGTAGAAAAATGTGTAGAAGCCGCGCAAAGAATCGTGGATTGGTTCAGTAAACAATCTTCCTGATTGTTTTTGGTGCAAAGATAAAATAAGGGCTACTCAAATAGCCCTTATTTGTTTAAGCCTAAAAACGATTTATTAAAAAAGAAATTATTTTTTACTAAGCACTTAATCCAAAACAACAAAACAGAAAAAAGCCTTTCAGGCAGCCTGAAATTATTTTTCGTCCAAACTGCGTCTAAAACTTATCACTCATCACGTGTGTTTCACCACCTTTCAGAATAATAAGTCTCAAAAGCACCTCACCTGCCTGAACTTAAAGTTTTTGCCACAACAAACGTAAAGCTTGCGCACGATGGCTCATTGTGTTTTTCGTTTCTGGCGACAATTGTGCGGCGGTTTGTTGGTATTCAGGCAAGAAAAAATGTGGGTCATAACCAAAGCCATTTTCGCCAACCGCCTGCATTTGCCACTGTCCTTGCCAAATACCTTCGGCGATAATAGGTTGTGGGTCTTCAAAATGACGCACCAACACCAGCACGCAAACATAATAACAAGATAAATCTGTGGCATCTGCCAATAATTGACTGACTTTTGCATTATTCGCCGCATCTGATTTTGGATTGTCGCCTGCAAAACGCGCCGATAACACACCTGGCGCACCATTTAATGCATTCACACAAATACCACTATCATCTGCCAACGCTGGTAAACCACTGTATTGACTCGCATGACGCGCTTTGGCAATGGCATTTTCCACAAACGTACAATGTGGTTCAGGGCAATCTGGCACATTAAATTGAGATTGTGGCAAAACCTGAATATGTCGCTCTGCAAAAAGCATACTAAATTCTTTCAGTTTGCCTACATTATTGCTGGCCAAAACAATTTGTTCTAATTTCATTTTGTTTCCTACCATAAAGATTGATTAAAGCGTGGGCAAGATTTGCCCAGCCCAAACTTGTTATTCATCATTATTTTTTATTTCTTTGAATGCTTGATAAATTTCTCCGTATAAAAAAGCAAGATTTTGACCAAGCAAAACAAAACCTACATCTTCACAATCAAAATTAAATTGCCAAAATCCACCAACCTTAACAATTTTTTCCATTATGTTCTTTGGAAAGAAATAGCGGTAATATATAGGTTCAATATGCAAAATATGATTAAAGAACCCTTTATATTTTTCGCAAAAATCTTTTTGTAAATAAAAACATTCTTTGCCGTATTCAAAAACTTCATTAATTGTTAAATAATTGATTGAGATAATTCCCACAAAAGAAATTCCAATCTTATCTTTTTGAATTTCACTTACTACAAATTTATCTTTCAAATGAATAAATTCTTTTGGGAAATCAT
>JAFSQZ010000153.1 GCA_017446355.1 Neisseriaceae bacterium | reverse complement strand
TTAAAATGTGAAAGATACCGCATTTCCACAATTTGAATAATTTTGCCCTTTGGTTTTTCAGGCTGCCATTGAAATCGCAAGGTTTTACGATATTCCTGACTGTGTTTTTCTTTAATAATTTCTACATCTGCCATCTCAAACACTCCATTTAAATTTCACATCAGTTTTAATAGTAAGATTTACACTCTCTACCTACTGCTTACATTACTTTGTTTCAGGGAGCTTGTAGGGTAAATAGAGAGTAACTTTGTGCCTTTATTTCAACCAAGAAGTTTTTCAATTTCTGTGTTCTTCACAAAAATCATCAAGCGTTAATAAAGTATCCAGTCTGCATTCGCACTGTAAATACTGTAACGCTCTAACCTTTTCGCACAGGTGTTGGTATCACGCACATACAGCCAATCTTTGTTGGGTTAGCGTGTTTTTGGGTAATGAGCATACCAATACTCACCATACAGTTATTGTTTTTTAGACACACGCACAACTCATCATCAATCACTATTTGCGTTCATCTGACGCTTCAATATGAGCGTGTATGTGTTGTAACAATAACCCCAATTCTGAATTGTTAAAGAACATTGCAATCAATAGTATTGCTATATGTGTTGGTATTCTAACAGGTTTTTATAAATTTCGTAAAATTTCTTACAGATTTTTTAGTATTTTTTGCAAGCAGTTGTATCATTTTTGGTAAAAAACACCCATTTTGCTATCACTTTGCCTATCCTGCGTTTTAGTATTTATTATTGTTTTTTTGTTATTTCTTGTGTTTCATTTATAGATAGTTGTTTTGATTGTTTAAGTTTGTTTTAGTATTGTTTTTAACTTATTTTTTACTTGTTTTAAGTTATGTTTAGATTGAATTTAAGTTGATTATGATTGATTTATGTTGTTAGAAAACAGGAAATATGATATCGTTCTGCGTGTTTTTAGTATTGTTTGAATTATGTTTGAACATAACTTTCCTTGTTTTACTTGTTTTGGAGAATGAAAAATGAGCGATTTAGACGATTTTAAGGTGGCAAACAAGCCGAATGGTCGTGTGTCTAAAATTGAACCTTATAAAGATGATGTTTTGGATTTGAAATCAAACGGTTATTCTACAACCGATGTGGTTAAGTATCTCAAAGAATACAAAAATATGAGCATTTCTGCACAGGCGGTGAATAATTTTTTGAAAAAGATAAAAGGGACTGGAAAAAGTAACACAAAAACAACCAAAACAATTCAAAAAACCAATAAACATCTTTCAGGCAGCCTGAATGACAAGAAAGAAAACAGGCAACCTGAAACTTTTGTTTTGGATAAAACGCCTTTGTCGGAATTGTTGAAGTAGTTTGGTTTTGTAATGAATATTACCAAGTGCTGAAAAAACACCAACAGAACATTTCATTAAAATAAAAGTTTTCTTACCAAATTGGAAACAATGGAATGACTGATACCTGCTACACGATTGGTGATAGGATTAAATACAAGAGAGAGCAATTCAATTTAAGTATGACCCAACTAGCCAAATTGGTAAATGTAACGCACGCTTCAATCAGTCAATGGGAAAATGGATTGTCTAAACCTAATGCTGAAAACACAAATGCTTTGCAAAAAGTTTTTGGTTGCAGTGTTGCGTGGTTACTTTATGGTGATGAAACCCCATCATTAGCAATCAATCAAACCACTAATATCGGTAATATCTACAAAATTCCTATTTTGAGCGAAAAGAATATTTTTAATTTAGATTTTGCACCAACGGCTGTTATCAACTACATTGTCAGCAATAAAAACAATGTTTCTGAAAGGTGTTTTGCTTATCAAATTACTAATAATTCTATGTTGCCTATTTTTTTGATTGGCGATACTGTGATTATTTCTCCTGAAAAGCAACCTGAAACAGACTGTTTCGTTTTGGTTAAAATTGGCAATTCTCTTTTTATTAGGCGTTATATTTTGGAAGATACCAAATTTTCACTTGTGCCGTTAAATCCTGATTATTCAGTTATTTCTAACCAAGAACAGCAAGTAAAAATTTTAGGTGTTGTCATTGAGCATAGAAGTGAAAGAAATAGATGAAAAAACGCCCAATAAAGGGCGTTTTTCTGTTAATTGACTTTGTTTAGAATGTAAGTGTTGTATTGTTGCATCAACTCATTTCTCAACACTGGGTTATTATCTTCAAAGCATTTATCCCTTTCCTGTTTGCTTTTGGCTATGCTAATACAATAAGAGCGAGCATCAAGTTTAAAACCATTTACCATATCCGCCCCAACTTCTTTGGTAAGAATATCAATAATTTCTTGGGTAGAAAGTTGGTCAGGTGCTGGATAACCTTTTTTGCCACAGGCAACTAACAGACAAGAACAAAGGCATAATGCAATTATTTTTGGAAACATTTATTCCTCTCCGTTTTATTTTTAGATTTTAGAATACAAAAAGAACGGTCTTCTAACTTCTGCCCCTGCAACCGTTCTTCCTGTTCTAACTGTCGTTTCATCATATCATACTTTGCATTCATAGCGGTAATAATGGCGGTGTTCAGTTGAATACGGTTTGCTATATCTTGGGCGTCTTTCGGTTCAATGACTTTGCCTGCTTTGATGTCTTTGGCAATGTTTTCCAAGTCTTTGAATATGCCTGATACTTTGTTGTAATCCTGCAACGCATCTTTTCTTAATTGCTCTGCGTTTTTGATTTCTCGTTCAGGGTCTATTTGAATATTTTTCAGCGTTTTCGTGGGATCTATGGCTTGAATGTCTTTGTAAATGCCTGCCCATTCGTCAGGGGCTTGTTCTAATGCGTCTAAAATCGCATCGGATTTGCCTAAACCCCTTGCGCCACGAATGGCATCAAGGTGTTGCTTTTGTTGCTCGATTTGTTTGAGCACATTAAGAATTTGCTCTTCCATTTGTTTGGC
>JAFSQZ010000152.1 GCA_017446355.1 Neisseriaceae bacterium | reverse complement strand
TTAAAAATCAACATTTACAACACAACAGAAAGAATGAAAGGGTTTAA
The DNA here is from genome assembly GCA_017446355.1 of Neisseriaceae bacterium. Taxonomy (GTDB): domain Bacteria; phylum Pseudomonadota; class Gammaproteobacteria; order Burkholderiales; family Neisseriaceae; genus RGIG3394. Next base: position 2,170 of record JAFSQZ010000152.1, on the reverse strand, counting down.
ACCATGAGTAATCCTTTAGAAGAAATTCTTCAAGAACTTCACAACCAAACGTCAGACATCATCTCATCTGCTATTGTTTCCAGCGACGGTTTACCTGTTGCTTCTGTTTTAGCTGATGAATCCAATGAAGACCGTGTTGGTGGTATGACGGCTGCTATGCTTTCTCTTGGTCAACGCGCCACCAGAGAATTATTCGTTGGTAATTTAGCACAAACCACTATTCAAGGCGATGATGGCTTAATTCAATTGATACAGGCAACTGATGACTTGGTTTTGGTTTTGACCACTGTGCCTGATGCCAAATTGGGTATGATTCTTTTCTACGCTAGACAAGCTGCCAAAAAAATCAAAGCCTTAGACTACTAATTCACCTTTTCATTAGCTTTATTATTTTGTTATATAAGAAAGAAAAACTATGCGAACCATGCATGATATGCCAAAACCAACAATACCGCATAGAGAAGTTGTACAATCTTATTACTTAAGCTCTTCGCGTACCCTTTATATTACCGAAGAAGAAACTTCTTTCCCTGATGGTTGTTTAATCACATCACATACAGACCTTGACGGTATTATTAAACATGCCAACAACTCTTTTGTGCAAATGAGTGGTTGGTCGCGCGAAGAAATCATCGGACAACCACACGAAATTTTACGCCACCCCGATATGCCAAAAGCAGCTTTTGCAGGGCTTTGGGAAACCGTCAAAAACGGAAAAAGATGGACGGGATATGTAAAAAACTTGCGTAAAGACGGTGGTTTTTACTGGGTTTTTGCCACCATTGTTCCCAGCTATCGCAATGGTCAAGTTGTGGGTTACACTTCTGTGCGTCGCAAACCAGCACGTAGCAAAATAGAAGAAATGCAAACGCTTTACGCACAAATGCGCAATGCAGAATAAGCACAGAATAATAAATGAGTTTTATAGGGAGAGAAAAATATGATACTCAATTTTATGATTGCCCCCGATTTTCCACCCGAATATTTTGCTGGCTGGCACTTATTTAATACCAAATTTCAACGTTTACTAGAACGCGATATTCACCTAATTTTACCTTCTGACCACAACGAACAAATGGAACTCATCAATCAAGGCGATATTGCTTTGATTTATGCAAACCCCTTTGACGCGTCTACATTGGTTCACGACAAAGGTTATCTACCAGTAGTACGTCCGAACAACATTCCTGATGAAATGGTTATTGCCAGCTATGTTGATGCACCTTACGCTCATTCAGATGAACTCAAAGCTGGTTGTAAAATTTTAGTAACCGACAACTGGGATATTCAATTGTTAGGCTTACGCTTATTAGAACCTGCATCTATTGGTAAAGATGATATTGAATGGTTGCACGCTGATTCTTATCCAGAAATCGCACGTCGCTTAATTGCCAAAGAAGCTGACGCTGGCTTTTTCTTGGCAAGTGCTTACAAAAAATTCGGCCCCACCACTTTAAAACGCATCAAACCATTGATGGAAAGTAAAATCAATGATTTAACACATATTGTATTGCTGCACCCTAATTATGCTGATTTACACCCTATGCTACTTGCTGCATTCTCTTGTATGTCAAGCGAACCAATGGGGCAAATGATTTTACAAGACCTAAATATTCCTGATGGTTTCTCTGCATTAGAAGAAGAAGAATGTGAATTCCTAATTGACTTAATTGAAACCCTACAAGACTAATTCTTACCCACACACCTATTTAAGCTGCCTGAAAAATAATTCAGGCAGCTTTTTTAGCATATTTACAATATCTTCACAAAACAGTGTTATCACTCAAATATAACTCAATGAAAAAACAAATGTTTGCTCATAATTTATCACTGTCATTACAAAACTTGATAAGTATCAAGTTTAAGACCTTTGCAAAACTCTATTTTTTAGGAGTTGACGTAGATTAGCCCCTATTATTTGTAGAAATTCGTAGCGTTGATTACTTTGTCCCCCCCCCCTTACACCTTTGATGGCATCAATACGGGTGATTTGGTTTTTGATTTGCTGTTCTAATTTTGCAAAGGTTTTAGCCTGAATGTTGTTTTTTTATAATTCTGTTTTGCTTTCATTTGGGAGAAACGCATGAATTTCTTTTTTTATGATTTAGAAACTTCTGGCTTGGACAAAGCCAATGCACACATTATGCAGTTTGCAGGACAACGCACTGAC
>JAFSQZ010000151.1 GCA_017446355.1 Neisseriaceae bacterium | reverse complement strand
GTCCGCATTATCACGCCGTCCCAAAATACCGCCGTGAATTTTGGGGTGCAAGGTTTTCACACGACCGTCCAACATTTCAGGAAAGCCTGTGTAATCAGCCACTTCAATTACGCCGATTTTTTCTTCCATCAACATTCTTGCCGTGCCACCTGTGGATAACACTTCAATGCCCATTTGCGTGAGTTCTCTCGCAAAATCCACAATGCCTGTTTTGTCGGAAACGCTGATTAATGCACGCTTAATCGTCATACTCATTCCTCTTAAAATCGTCCATAAAATTTAATCTTGTTTGTTGGATTGACTTTTAAAATAAAGTGCCAATCCACCAAGAAATAACAATAGGAAAACCAAGACAAGGTTATTTCCCATCCACCCGATCAGACCACCCACTAACGCCCCTAAAAACAAACCGCTTAAAAAACCACCGCGTTGATTGGTTTGTTGTTTAGCCTGTTGCGTTTGATTCGCTTGATTGGTTTGATTTTTTTCATTTTCTGTGCGTTTGGTAATATTCTTGCGTGCTGGACTTTTAGGCATGCGAAAACCACGACGAACAGAAAAAGTGTCGCTTAAAGTGGTGTCATTTAAACGCAAAGAAAACGATTGAGCAACAACATTTTCTGCCGCAAAACTGAATACGATACAAAGCAAAAGTAATAATTTTTTCATTCTTTACAAAATGATTAAAATGGAAATCCAAAAAAATTGACGCCTCTTTACGGCGTAAAAACGAGAAGACAAATCATATCATAAAAATGAAAATTTAACCTTTCAGGCTGCCTGAAACAAAGTAAAATAACCTTATTCTAAAAAAATATTTCATTTATGAAAGCCAAACATCCCTCTTTACTTCAAAACTCGTGGTATTTATATCGCCGTTTGTGGCGGTATTTGTCATCGTATTGGGGAATTTTTACCATTGCCATCATCGCTATGCTGATTGTGGCAGCAACGCATACTGCTTTTGCTTATTTGATTAAACCTTTAATTAACGAAGGCTTTGTCGATAAAAATCTAAAAGCCATGCGATGGTTGCCGTTGGCGATTGTGGGTTTATTTGTGTTGCGTGGTGTGTTTAATTTCATCAACGAATACTGCACAGCTTATTTATCAGGGCATTTAGTACAACGCTTGCGTGAAGAAATGTTTGCCAAACTATTGCGTTTGCCTGCACATTTTTATCAAAACAATGCGTCAGGTCGCGTGATTTCACGCATTTTAAACGATGTAGGACAGGTTACCGATGCCGGATTTAATGTCATTACCGTGGTTGCCAAAGATGGCGTTACTTTAATCGGTTTGTTGTTGTATTTACTTTATTTAGACTGGCGATTGACTTTGGTTACCTTGATTGCTATTCCTGTGGTGGGTGTCGCCATTCGTTTAAGCAATAAGCGTATGCGGCGTTTATCTCGTGAAAATCAGCAATATTTAGGCGAAATGACGCAAATTCTTGGCGAAAATGTTGATGGTCATAAAATCGTTAAAATTTACGGTGGACAAGATTACGAAACAAAACGCTTTCATCAAAGTGCCCTATCCGTCCGTCATAATTTAATCAAACAAACCGCCGCCAATTCTGCCAATACGGCTTTCACCCAACTGATGATTGCGATTGCTTTATCTTTAATTGTGTATTTTGCGGCGATGCGTGCGGCAAAAAATACCTTTGGTGCTGGCGATTTTATGTCTTTTCTCACTGCCATGATTATGATGTTTGACCCCATCAAACGCATTACGACCATCATGCAAACCTTACAACGCGGTTTGGCAGCGGCAGAAAGTGCTTTTGGCTTTTTGGATATTGCAGAAGAAAATGATACTGGTAAATTGGCTTTGAATCATTTTTCAGGCAGCCTGAAATTAGAAAATGTAGTTTTTCGTTACCCAGAAGCAGAAAAAAATGCTTTAAATAACATCTCATTATCTATTCCATCTGGAAAAATGATAGCATTAGTAGGGTCATCAGGCTGTGGCAAGAGTACATTAGCCCATTTGCTTCCGCGTTTTTATGAAGTTACAGAAGGTGTGATTACCATTGATGGGCACGATATTCGTGATTATGCATTAAGCGATTTACGCCATATGATGGCATTGGTCAGTCAAGATATTGTTTTATTTAATGGTACCGTTGCAGAAAATGTTGCTTACGGAGAATGTGCCGCATCGGATACCGAAAAAATCACCGCAGCCTTAAAAGCCGCACACGCTTGGGATTTTGTACAAGCCTTGCCACAAGGCATACAAACCCTGATTGGTGAAAAAGGTACTAAATTATCAGGCGGACAACGCCAGCGATTAGCCATTGCCCGAGCTTTGCTCAAAAATGCCCCTATTTTAATTTTGGATGAAGCCACCAGTGCTTTGGATACTGAATCTGAAAAAGCGGTTCAGGCTGCATTGGATACCTTGATGCAAAATCGAACAACATTAGTCATCGCGCATCGTCTATCAACCATTCAAAACGCCGATCAGATTGTTGTGATGGACGAAGGTCGCATCATCGAAACAGGACAGCACCAAGAATTATTACAGCGTGGCGGACGCTACGCAATGTTGTACAATATGCAGTTTCATGCTTCATGATTTTTTCAGGCTGCCTGAATAAGGAGAAGCAGAAGTTTTCCCAACAGGCAGGCTGAAAAAACAGTTCATTAAGCAAGCAATAAATCGTTTTATTGATTGCTTAATGGACTATAAACAAACCTTGTGTTTTTATAGTCAATAGATAAAGGACAAAATATGGCAGCATACACCACCGAAAAAGTAACCTATGTCTATCACTGGACACCTGCTTACTTTACATTCAAATGCACACGCAGTGAATCATTGCGTTTTAAAAACGGTCAATTTGTGATGGTTGGCTTAATGGTTGATGGCAAGCCTTTAATGCGTGC
>JAFSQZ010000017.1 GCA_017446355.1 Neisseriaceae bacterium | reverse complement strand
CAGGCAGCCTGAACGATAACCGTCATATTGAGCGTAGCGAAATATCTCAACAAGATTCTTCACCTGCGGTTCAGAATGACGAAAACAGGCAACCTGAAAACCAAAACCCTACTGTCATTGCGAGCCTAAACAAAGTTTAGGCGTGGCAATCCCCTAAAAACTACCGTCATTGCGTTGTTGCGTTAGCAAACTGTGGCAATCTCCTGATTTAATGTGTTGCTTTCCATAGTTGGGAGATTGCCACGCTACGCCTTACGGCTTCGCTCGCAATGACACTAGTATTTTTGTTCAGGCAGCCTGAAAAATCCCAAACCCCTTTCCCAACCGTTTGTTTCACGCAAACGGTTTTTTTATTGCCTTAATGACGATTAAGGTATTTTTCAACCACACTGCCAATAGGCAGTTTTATTTTTTTAAGGAAATTTCCTATGAAAACCAAACTTTTAGCAGTTATCTTATCCGCAACACTTTTAGCCAATCCAGTTGCATCATTTGCTGGCGGTATTCCCACCATAGATTTATCAGCGGTGGCAAGTTGGGCGAACCAAGCCAAACAAATGGAAGAGCAAATTCTTAATGTGCTCAAACAAATCGAGCAACAAAAGCAACACCTTGATGCCATTCGTGGCGCAAGGGGTTTAGGCAAAGCCGATGCAATTTTAGACGCATTAGAACAAGCCCCAGACGAATGGTCAGGCATTTACAAAGACATTCAAGCCATAGACCCCACGAAAACGCTGAAAAATATTCAAATAGACCCTGAACGAGAAATCAAAAACGCAGAGCAATTAAGAAAAGATGCGTTGCAGGATTACAACAAAGTGTCAGGCATATTCAAAGACTTGGAAAACATTGCCAAAGACATCAAAGCAGGCAAAGTTATTGAACCGAAAGACGCCCAAGATATAGCAAACCGTATTCAACTGAACACCGCCATCATTACCGCTATGAATGCAAAGTATGATATGATGAAACGACAGTTAGAACAGGAAGAACGGTTGCAGAGCAAAAAAATCGTGGAGAGAGATTTTTGTGTTAGAGCTGCCAAAAATAAAACGGAGAGAAATAAATGTTTCGCAAAATAATCACATTAACCCTTTGTTCTTGTTTATTAGTCGCTTGTGGCAAAAAAGGCTATCCACCACCTGAAGAATTATCTAATCAAGAAATTATTGATATTCTTGTTAAGGAACTTGGTGCTGCAAAAGTAGATAGTTGGAAAATAGTCTATAAAGATTTTTGTGTTAGAGCATCAAAAAACAGAGCCGATAGAGATGCTTGTTTTGATGAAAAAAGCGATTTTTATAACAAGGCAACAAGAGAAGATTGGGTTCGTGAATACAATAGATATATTTTGAATGTATCTAAATAATGGAAAAAGCAACCACACAGGTGGTTGCTTTTTTAATTTAAATGGACATTTGCAACTGAAAGCCGATTGCGTTTAAGGCTTTGCCGATGGTATCAATTTTGGTTTTGTGGCGAATGTTTACAATGCGTTGCACTTCGGCAGGTGTGGTATTCATAGCCCTTGCCAATGCTACATTGCTTACTTTTTTTTCAAGCATTGCATTGTGCAATAATATTTTGGAATAAACACTATCAGGTAAATATATTGCTTTTTCACCTTTTTTAGGTTTATTAGGCAACGGAAATTGCCATTCTTGTTCAAAATAAATTTCCACAGCAGTTAATAAGCAGTTTTCTGCCATAGTGATTGCGTCTTCTTCGTTATCGCCACAAGTAATGGCTTCTGGAATATCACGAAAAGTTACGGTAATCCCATCATCAGCATAATCAAAATTTGCGTAGTAATACATTGTTTTTCCTATTATTTTAAACCAAGTTGTTTTTTTACTGCCGAAACCGTGCCTGTCGGTAATTCTTTGCTTGGGTGGCGTGGTAACATACTGATTTTATTGTTGTAATACAATTTTAAGTGATTAGTGCCGTTTTCAGTTCTCACTCCCTGTGCTTTTAACCACTTCAAAAATTCGCTTTGTTTCATTGTCTTTTTCTATTTTGAAAACAGAGTAAATTATATACATTTTTGTATATAATTGTCAAACCAAATCCTTGACTTTACCTATATTTTCCCATACAATTCAAGCACTACTAAACTATAAGCGGAAAACACGCCCGATAGCGTCTTTTCTTATGCCTAAAATTTATTTCAGGCAGCCTGAAAACCAGTTTCACTGGACGGGTTGATAGCCGTAAATACAACACCTGCAAAGGAAATAGCGGCAGCCGTCTAATGTCGGTAGTTGAAACCTGTCCGCCTAATCAGCGGATAATCCCTTTAACTAAAAACATTAGGAGTTCAACATGAACGAAAAACGCTTGTTATCCTTTTGTTGTTGAATTAGAACAAGGGTTTCATTTTACATATATAATTCAAGTTGTTGTCGCATTAGGATATATCTTTGTAAAATCTAGACCAGTTTATTGGATTGATGATTAACATAACAAATTTTTTGTTACTTACGGCAATATTTTGAACCCACTTCATTTTAACGAAGTGGGTTTTTTGATAGGATTTCACTATGACTTATGATGACTTAAATATTTTTTCAGATATTGAAGAATCTTTGGTTGGAAACACTCAAACACTGTTTGATAAGTCAGCGGATTTAATCACCAGTATTTCACCGATTTTTTCATTGGCATTTGGTGTTTATATATTGTTGCAGGTTTTTCACTACTACAATAAAGGTTTTGATGAGCCATTGATGGATATTAGTAAACGGTTAATAGGTTGGATAATCATTATTGCATTAGCATTTAATGCCACTAGTTATAAAAACCTTGCACAAACGGCT